>JAJPDY010000095.1 GCA_023252395.1 Nitrososphaera sp.
AGAGAAATAGTTGCCCTGCCTTCGTCTTTTGGCAGGCGGGCAAGATCCGGGACGAGCGCGGCGCCGATAGATTTTGCGGCGCGCTTGCTCTTTGGCGATATCCTGATCTTAGCTTTGCAGCTTTTCAGTGTCAACGTCGTACGCCCCCGACGCAACCTTGAACTCGCACTTGGGGCATAGCCATATGCCGGATGCGATCCTGCTGAATCTCAGCGAGCCGCATGACGGGCACCTCCGCTTTTTATGAAGCGTGCGGTGAACCTTGCCATAGCGCTTGCGCACCGTGGCCCCGTACTTTATCCCAAGGCCCTTCAGGGTTGTAGAGCCCTTTCTTCTCTTGCCAGCGCCACTAACCATTCTTTCCAGTCAACTCCCTTAATTTTGCCCGTACTGCCTCTCCTTTAATTCTTGCTGTTTCCGCAGCCTTCTTTAGCTGGTCTATTGTGAACGAGCCGGCAAAGCCTTTCTGGATTGCGCAAAAGCCTTCAGGGGTGGTGTCTATGGTTATCCTTGCGTCCATGCAGGCTTCCTCTTCAGCGGTCGGGTCAATCAGCACAGAGTCGCCTATCCTTATCGCTGTTATGGACACCGGTATTGTCCTTAGCGGCATGTCCTTTGTCTGGCCTGTGTCGACCACTTTGCTGTCCTGCATTTCAAATATCGGAAGTCTAGCGCTCAAGATTGCGGCCACTGTAGCATAGGACGTGGCATCAAACAGGTTGCCGTCCGCGTTTATCACGCTGCAGTCCACGAATATCGTGTACACTATTTTGCCCGGCACAAGCGCCAGCTGGTCAAGGTCGACCATTTCTGATTCCCTGACTCCCCTGTCGACAACCCTTGCGAGCTCGACTACTTCTTCGTCTGGGGGTCCCGGCTCTACGTGCGGAGACGCTGTCGGCAGCACCTCGGCAGTAACGATAAGCGCGCCCTTGCTCTCAAGCCCTTCAAATGGCTCGCCTGTCTCTATCTTTATTCCTGCTATTACTTCAGAGTCGCCCAGTTTCACTCTTGCAGAGCCGTTGGCCTTCTTTATGACGTCGATCTCGATTTCAAGCGGCCTCTGGTCGCCAAAGTCCCTGCCGTCAAGCCTCTTGCCCCTTGACAGTGCGTCCCACATTGCCTGCTTGCGCAGGTGCTCCACGATTATTGGCGAGCGTTTTGAAGAACTCATTGTGTTTCCTCCTTCATTTCAGTCTCGTTGCCAAAATATTTCTGCATTAGCGCTTTCTTTTGTATTTCATAAACCATCTTGCAGCCAGATATCGCCTTGTCGAGGCATTCGTTGAACTGCTCTGGCGACAGGTTGCCGTCCAGCTGCAAAAGAGTCACTTGATCTAGGCGCGGAAGGTATGCGACTGGCATGTCTGCGCCGCCTTCCTTGTCTTCTGTGTCGTTGATGTCAAGCACAATCTTTTCGTCGACCTTGCCTGCTGCACACGCAGCGACCAAGTCGCGCATGTTGATGCCAGCGTCTGCAAGCGCCACCGAAGCAGCGGCAATGCCTGCGCAGCGCGAGCCGCCGTCAGACTGGAGCACTTCGACATAGACGTCGATTGCAGCCCTCGGGTAGTCCTCGAGCATCAGCGCCGGCTCTAGTGCCTCGCGCATGACTTTAGAAATCTCTACCTCTCTCCTTGACGGAGCCGGGTTTTTGCGCGTGTCAGTCGAGAACGGCGACATGTGGTACCTGCAGCGGAGCACGCACCTGTCAGGAAGCGCCATGTGCTTTGGGTGCACTTCCCGCGGCCCGTACACCGCAGCCAGTATCTTGTTCTTGCCAAATTCAATGAAAGCCGAGCCGTCGGCATTTTTCACAGTGCCGACAGTAATCTTTACTTCGCGGAGCTCGTCCATAGTCCGCCCGTCTGTCCTTTTTCCATTTTCATCTATCAAATTTCTTGTTTGAGTCATTTTTCTTCTTCAACCTCCAATTCTTCTTCCACCTCGTCAATGGTGGCTCCTTCCGGTTTTGAAGCCCCGGCAACTGCGTCACGTGGCGCATCCTGCTGCTGTGGCGGAACGTCCGGTATGCCCAAGAGCACCTTGATGCGCTGAGTTAGGTTTGCAGTGTGGGCTTCCTCTTCAACCATCCGAATTGCCCTCACTGCCAGTTTTATTCCTTCTGGAGTTCTTCCGGTGACTACCACGATTCCGTTCTGGCCGATAAGAACGCGCGTCTGCGTGGCCTGCTCTATCATCTGGATCATGGAGCCGCGCTTGCCTATCAGGCGCGGAACTCGCGTCGCGGATATCTTTAGCGCCTCGCCCCGCGGGATCTTGCCAAGGTCCCTGTCCTGTACCGTGAGCATCGGGTCCCTCGTCCTGTCAAAGGCCATTATCCTTGCAGTTATCATGTCGCCTATGGCAAAGTGCCTCCCCATGTCGTCCCTTGCAGGTGAAAAGTCGCGCCCAAAGACGTCCTGCGCCGGCAGGTGGGCAGAGAAGCACGAGTTGATGTCAACTTCCCACGAAAGCGACGAGTGGTCGACTATTTTGCCTATCACCAAGTCGTTGACCCGCGGGATGTAAACGCCAGAAAGCGGTATGACTTTGACTCCGTCGCGTCCTGTCTCGGCAATCCCGATCCTAGTTGCAATCAGAGAGTTGCCAGCTTTTATTACGTTCATCAGCGGCCTAAAATTCCCCTCGACAATCTTGTCGCCAGGGATTACGTACCTTCTTTGCACGTCGTGCATATCTCAACGGCTCACCACCGGGGCAAAGCGCCCTACAAATACATCATTTTCCATTTTTCTCGTTTCTCCTTTTGTGCTGGTTAGTAACAGCTGACTTATATTTTAAGTGTAGATCTATTCTTCCTTCACTTGCGCAGAGCCCTTTGTGGCAGAGCCCAGCCTGTCAAGGAACTGGCCCTTTATGCTTGCGTTCATTTCAAGTACAGCCCGAAGCGAGCCGTCTGAAAGCCACTCTTCGCCTTTTAGGTCGCCGGTGGCCTTGAGCACGCTGTACGACTGGGCCGCAAACTGGGGCGGGACAGTCACAGTCAGTTTCACGGTCTCTGACTTTAGGGGCAGAATTTTGCGGAGCGAGTCGATTATTATCTTGGTCTGGTCTTCAGCCTTTTTGAACGGGTCAATCGGTACGCGGGCCTCGTCCATCGCAGCCTCTATCCTCATTATCGGGTGGGGCAGGTGGGTCTTGGGGTCAACGAAACTCCTGTTGATAAATTGCACGATCTGCTTGCGCTTTTCCTCGACCATCTTCCTTCGCTGGTCGGTGGTCAGGTTGAGCTCGCCCCTCAGGATTATCTGCTTTGCAATCTCTGTCGCGTCTGTAGTCTTGAAGTGTTTTGTCATTTTTTCACTTGACGCGCGAGAGCCCTTGTTTGCGTCGGTATAGATCTCGTCTGACACAAGCACGCTTGAAATGTCGGCGCGCTTGCCAAGCTTGTATTCAAGGGCGGGGTCCGGCTTGACCAGCAGCTCAAACTTGTCCCCGTCCAGCGTGAGGCGGACTATTGTGAACTTGGTGTCAGTCATTTTGTTGACCTGATCATTTCCGGACTATATATGCATGTCAGGATACCCTGCAAAATTTTGCAACTTTCGGTAGATTTTTAAGGATGTTTTGGGGAACTTTTCAAGTATTGGCTTCTCCATCTGTTGAAGTTGTTGAAAAATCCAATGAAAGGATTGTTGTCAGGTTTAACAATATTCCAAGGCAGTACGTAAATTCACTTCGCAGATTAGCGATAAGCGAAGTCCCCACCCTTGCCATAGACGACGTAGTCATTCTTGAAAACTCGTCAGTCATGCATGACGAAGCTGTAGCGCACAGGCTAGGGCTGATACCACTAAGGACAGACCCGGGCAGGTTTGTCATGCCACACGAATGCGACTGCAAGAGCACGCTTGGCTGCAGCAAGTGCAGGGTGTTGCTGGTTCTGGATGCAGAAGCAAATGAAAAGACAAAGGTGGTGACATCTGGCGAAATGGTGTCAGAGGACGAGCTGGTCAAGCCAGTCAGCAAGGACATCCCGATTATTGTTCTGGCTCCAAACCAGAAATTAAAGTTTGAAGCGTACGCAAGGCTCGGTATCGGCAAGGACCACGCAAAGTGGCAGCCTACTGCGGCAGCAGTGGTAAAGGACGGCAAGGACGAAGACGAAATAATCCTAGTCATAGAGTCAAACGGCGCGCTGACGGCAGAAGAGATACTGATGGCGTCTGTCGAGAGGCAGTCGGCAAAGGTCAAGAACTTTAAGCAGATGGTGTCCGCGCTTAAGGTTCCAAAGAATGCCTAGGTACATTTATTTGGGGAGCTTTCGATACGAGTTGACATCACGTATGTTTGCCAATACAATGGTCGATAACACTATCTGGACTCTTCGCCAGGCTTTCAAGAAGAACAAGGCGCCTATCTGGCGCGCGCTCGAACAAGAGCTCGCCGGCCCAAGGGCCAATCGGCGCGAAATCAATATTCGCAGGCTGGCGCAAATTACAAAGTCAGACGAGGTAATAGTCATCCCGGGCAAGGTTCTGGGAACTGGCGACCTTGGACACAAGCTTACCGTTTGCGCTTTTTCAATATCTGAAGGTGCGGCAAAAAAAGTCATTACCGCAGGCGGCAAGGTAGTGACGTTTGAAGATCTCATAAAGAAACATCCAGATGGAAGAGGGGTGCGCATAATTGGCTGAGCAAAAGACAGTGACAAAGCAGCAAAAGACCATAGTTGTCGACGCTGCAAACTGCATTGCTGGCAGGATGTGCTCGCACGTTTCAAAGCTCTTGTTGCAGGGCAACAGGGTAACCATAGTCAACGCCGAGCGGGCAATGCTGTCAGGCGCGCGCTACAAGACCATTGAATTATACAAAGAGCACCTTGAAATTAATTCAGTCACAAACCCAATCCACGGACCGTTCCACCCAAGGAGGCCGGACACAATGATATCAAAGATGGTAAGGGGCATGGTTCCAAAGAGAAAGTCAAGCGGAATTGAAGCATTCAAACATCTGAGAGTATATATCGGGGTGCCGGAAGAAATGAAAGGTGCCAAGATGGAGTCGTTTGCTGACTCGAAAATAACAAAGCCAGAATCATACTATATTTCGATGGGCGATGTTGCAAAGGAGCTAGGGTGGAAGGCATGACAAACAAGATAGACCTTTACCCGGGGCAGAGAAAGTCAAGCAGGGCTGTTGCTACCATTGCAAAGGGCTCTGGCAGAGTAAGGATAAACAACACGCCGGCAGAGCTCGTGGCACCCGATGTCGCCAAGGAGCTCGTGATGACTCCAATCACTCTGGTTGGCGAGCTACGCAACAGGATTGACATCGATGTCCAGGTACACGGCGGCGGCTTTATGGGTCAGGCTTTTGCTAGCGCGGTCGCAATCTCTCGTGCTCTCACAGGGCAGGAAAAGGGTGGCAAGGACCCGAAAGAGCACCCGTTCACAAAGAGCGTGCGCGAAGAGAT
>JAJPDY010000096.1 GCA_023252395.1 Nitrososphaera sp.
TATGAAGGCTGCGCGGATAATAAAGACAAAAGAGCCGCTTGAACTCAAAGACGTTAACACTCCAAAGCCGAGAAATGATCAGGTTCTTGTAAGGGTTGAAAGTGCAGGCGTTTGCCATAGCGACTTGCACCTGTGGGAAGGCGGCTACGCCGGCCCGCAAGGCGTGTTCATGAAGGTTGAAGACAGGGGAGTAAAGTTCCCGCTGACTCCGGGTCACGAAGTGGCCGGCACCATCGAGGAAATGGGCGAGTCAGTTACCGGCTTTTCAAAAGGCGACAAGGTGCTCGTCTACCCGTGGATAGGCGAGGGCACCTGCCCCGCGTGCCGCATCGGCGAGGAAAACATCTGCGACTCTCCAAGGAGCCTTGGCGTGTACCAGGACGGCGGCTATTCTGAACTGGTTCTAGTTCCAAGCCACAAGTACCTTGTAAAACTTGAAGGTTTTGACCCAAATGCAGCAGCGTCGCTTGCCTGCTCTGGCCTTACCGCGTACACTGCTGTCAAGAGGGCGGAAACTGAGCCGGGCGAGACACTTGTAATTGTTGGCGCAGGCGGCCTCGGGCTCATGGCAGTGCAATTGGCAAAGGCGATAACAAATGCAAGGGTGGCCATCGTCGACATTGACGACAAAAAGCTGGCAGAAGCAAGGAGGCTTGGAGCCGACGAAATAATAAACTCTGCAGCCGGCGACACGGTCAAGGGAGTCAAGGACATCACAAACGGCCTCGGCGCTGAAGCAGTGATTGACTTTGTAAATAATGCCAAGACCGCGCCAAACTCGCTAAACATGCTGAGGAAAAGGGGAAGGCTCGTGATGGTCGGGCTCTTTGGCGGGTCGCTAGAACTGAACCTTCCGCTTGTCCCACTTCGCGCGTTCACGCTTACTGGCGCCTACACCGGCAAGTTCGCCGATCTGGTAGAGCTGGTCGCGCTTGCAAAAATGAACAAGGTGCAGTCAGTGGTGTCGCGCAAGTTTACACTTGATCAGGCAAACAGCGCGCTGGAAGAACTCAAGGCCGGCAAGATAATCGGAAGGGCAGTAATAAACCCCTAGGCTGTCATTGCTGTCTTGCCTGACAGGTTGTAAAGGGCGTTCCACACACCCAGCCCATCATTTCTCTTGATGTCATCAAGCAGGCGCATATAGCCGGGGCCGGCTGCCTTTTCAACCAGCTTTCTGACAGGCTCCTCGCCCTTGAATGCCATGACCCATTCGTCATAGACGGTTCTCGGTTCTGAGAACAGCATCGCAAACGGGTTGTAGCCGGTCTTTTTCATGAAATAGTATTCTGCCATGCTGAGAAAGCCGGGGCCAAACATAGAGTCCCCTGCCTCAATGAACCTTTTCCTTACTGCCTTGTAAGTGTCAAGGGCAGTTTCGGCGCTTTGCGCGTTCATGCCGCTTGCTGACGCAGCTTTGCTATTAACACAGTCGCATGTTTTTTATTCTACATACTTCTAGCACGGCGCCTCAGTCTCTGAACCTCTTATAAGGTTTAGAGGCAATTTAGTACCGTGGCAAGCGAGGATAAAACTAGTACTTATGAAGAAACAGTGAGCCGGACCACCTCGGAGCCGGAGGGGGAAACCACGATTGAAGAAAGATCAATAACCACCACTCCATCGGGCGACGTCGAGACGCACAAAGTGAAGTCTGTCACGACTCCAGAAGAAGAGTCCGTCTCTGAAAAAGCCAGAGAGGCTGGCAGGTCGCTCAAGGATCTCGTTTATTCGCTTGGCAAGAAAACAAAGGAAGTGACGGAAGAAAAGGCAAGGGAGCTGAAAGCCCAGTCTGTAGACATGCGCGCTACTTCAGACGCGCGCGACATACAGCACCTTGGCGACGATGTTGAGCGGTTAGTGACTGTCTTTGAAGACACGATGACAGAGATACGCAAGGAGCCGTACGACGAGCAAGAAAAGCTGCTCGTTGGGTACAAGAGGCTTCTTGAGGAGCAGATTAATGTCATCAACGCGAGGCTTGACATGGCCAAGCGCCTAAAGCCTGGCGCCTGACCTTTTATTCGACCAGCAGCTTGCTTGTGATGTCCTTTACCACTACTGATTTTATGTTGACGAACTCTTTTATGCCAAACTCTGACAACTCTCTGCCGATGCCGGATTTTTTGACTCCGCCAAAGGGGAGCCTCGGATCGGACTTGACCATTTCATTGACAGACACGATGCCGCTTTCGATCTGCCTTGCAAGCCGGATTCCGCGCTCTATGTTGTTTGTCCATATGCTGGCTCCAAGGCCAAATTCAGAGTTATTGGCTTCCCTTATCGCTTCTTCTTCGTTGTTTACGATAATTACTGGAGCGGCGGGCCCAAACACTTCTTCCCTCACCACTTCCATCTCGTGGTTCACGTTTGAAATTATCGTCGGCTCGTAAAAGAACCCGTCGCGCTTGATAGATTGGCCGCCTGCAAGTATGCTGGCGCCCTTGTTCCTTGCGTCGTCCACCTGCTTTGCAAGCGCCTGCCTCTGGCTGTCCCTGACAAGCGGGCCGACGGTTGTCTTTGAGTCAAGCGGGTCGCCCACTACTTCCGCTCTTGTGTTTTCAACAAACAATTTCGTGAATTTTTCTGCGACTTCTTTTACCACAATAAATCGCTTTGCGGCAATGCAGCTCTGGCCGGTGTTCAGGAGCCTCGACTGCGTTGCCATGTACGCAGTCTGGTTCAAGTCCGCGTCTTCAAGCACCACGAATGGGTCGCTACCGCCAAGCTCTAGCACGAACTTTTTCAGATCTTGGGATGCAAGCTCGGCGACGCGCTTGCCGGTGTTGACGCTTCCAGTCACTGACACGGCATCGATGCCAGATTGCACAAGAGCTTCGCCGGCGCGGTAGTCGCCAATGACTGACTGAAATATGTTTTCTGGAAAGCCAGCGTCTCTAAACGCCTGCTCTAGTTTCACCGCGCTGCCAAGGCACACGCTTGAATGCTTTAGCACGCCCACGTTTCCGGCTGTCAGAGTCGGCACTGCAAACCTCATGACCTGCCAGAACGGAAAGTTCCAAGGCATTATGCAGGCCACAACTCCAAGCGGCTCAAATGACACAAAGCTCTTGCGGAATTCTGTCGGTATTATTTCGTCGCGCAAAAACGCTTCTGCGTGCTCTGCGTAATAATCGCACACCCACGCGCACTTTTCAATCTCTGCCAAAGACTGTCTGACTGGCTTGCCCATTTCTTCAGTGACTGTCCTTGCATAATCTTCGCGGTTTTTTCTCATTACTCGCCCAAGACGGCGCATGTACTCTGCACGCTCTGCCAGATCCAGCTTTTTCCACTTGCCAAACGCTTCCCTCCCTGCCTTGACCTTTCTGTTAACTTGTTCCGGGGTTTCGTTGTCATAACTTGCAATGACCTTGCCCGTTGCAGGATTGACTGTTTCTATCTTGGTGGACATGGGACAATTCTTGCACCTGCTGACATAATTATGTATATCCCGCGGGCAGGATCTGCTCCAAAACGGCTTTTACGCCAATCTTGTTTGAGCCTGCGACTCTTCGGTTACTGCGTTGTGCGCCCGATAGGCTGCTTCACGTGGTCAGCTAATGAGAGTAAGCCGACATCTACAGCCGAAAGCTCTACCAGGCTGAGCTACCGCGGGACATTTCCGTTTGTTGCTAGAATGCTATATAATTGTGGCGTCAGAGGTATTTGGCGACATCAAGCGAGAAATACGAGATTATCCTGTCAGCTCCGGCGCGCCTTATCGACGCGATAGAGCAGACCTTCCATTCTTCTTCGTCTATCAACCCATGCATCGCTGCCGCCTTTATCATGGCGTACTCGCCGCTGACGTTCTGGACAGCGATTGGGAATCTGAATTTGTCCTTTGCCATCCTGACAAGGTCAAGATACGCAAGCGCCGGCTTTATCATGACCATGTCTGCGCCTTCGTTGATGTCAGTCTCTATCTCCATCATGGCCTGCCTTTTGTTTGCATAAGATACTTGATATGGTGACTTGTCTATTTGCAGCCTGGCGTTGGCAAACGCGGCCGACCTGAAAGGGGTGTAAAGTGACGAGGCGTGCTTTGCAGAGTAGGAAAGTATCTTTGTCTTTCTGCCAATTGCATTTTTGATTGCGCGAACCTGCCCGTCCATCATCGAGGAGGGTGCCACGATGTCGGCTCCAGCTTCTACATGACTTTTCGCGATTTCTGCCAGCACCTCTAGAGTGGCATCGTTGTCAACCCTGTCTTTGCGCAGTATGCCGCAGTGCCCAGAGAGGTTGTACTGGCAGACGCAGACGTCAGTCGTTACGTTCATGGAACTGCCAAAACTAGACTTGATGGCCCTGACAGCCTGCTGGACTATGCCATCATTACTAGCAGCCGGCGACCCGTTGTTGTCCCGGGTTTTCGGTATGCCAAACACAATAATGGACGAAATGCCTGCGCCGGCTATTGCTTGGACATAGTCAGCTACCTTTTCCACGGATGTCATAGACATGCCCGGCATCGAGCTGATGCTGCCCTGCCTGTCTGAAACAAACACTGGAAATATCAGGTGCTCTTTGTGCAGGCCAGCCGCGGCAAAAGCCGCCCTGTATCTTTCGCTGCTATCGCGCTGGACTTGCTGCAAATGCCTGGTACTGCTTGTGGCACAGCCTATGAATAAGTTTTCTGCCACGAAGAATCAACCACAAGATTCATTAAATATTCAAAATCCAAAACCATTGTGCGCAGGGTAACTATAGGCGTTCCTGCCTATGATGAAGAGCAGAACATGCTGAACTTTCTGCAGTCGCTTGAGGATCAGCATGTACGCGGCTTTGCAATATCTGAAGTCATTGTCTCAGACGACTCTTCTGACAGGACAGTCGAGCTTGTCAGCCGCTTTGCAAAACATTCGCCCCTTAATGTTGTTCTGCTGCACCATGACACGCGGAGAGGAGCTGCGGCAGCCTGGAATGAAATTTTCAATCAGGCAACCGGCGACGTTATAGTGCTTTATGACGCAGACACGATACCGCACCCTTCATGCACAGAGCAGCTCGTTTCGGGCATCAGGGAAAACATCGGGCTCTGCGCCTCAAACTCGCAGCCGGTGCAGCCAAGAGGTGTCGCCGGCAGGGCATCCGTCTTTATCTCAAACTGGCTCAGGTCAGTCAGGCTGGCAGGGCTGTCGCAATACACGGTTATGGGCCGGGCACTTGCGATCGACTCAAAAGTTGCAAAAAAGATCCAGATACCTTCTGACATCATTGCTATTGATCTGTACCTGCAGTGCAGGGTGCTTGAAACGGGCCTGAACGTCGCCTACAACGACGACGCAATAGTGTACTTCAAGCCTGCAAGCAGCATGCAGGACCTGGCCTCTCAGGTGGTGCGAGCAGTCAACGGCCACAACCAGATAAAGGATTACGTCTCGCGCTTCAAGATCGGCCTGCCGCCGCAGGTGGCAGTTG
>JAJPDY010000097.1 GCA_023252395.1 Nitrososphaera sp.
CAAATTAAATAATTTTATACCCCATGCGCCGGATGAAGGGTATTGGACGTGCCAGCGCAGGAAGAGCTGTTAAAGACAGGCAAGGTGCCGCTGTCGATAGTGCTTCCAACGTACAACGAGTCGCAGAACATTGCCAAGATGCTTGACTCGATAGCTGGCGCGCTCCCTGCCGGCACCGCGGCAGAGATTATAGTTGTCGATGATAACTCGCCGGATGGCACGGGCGACATTGCCAGCCTGCACGGCAAGAACATCAACAACGGCAAGCTGAAAATTGAAGTCGTCCGCAGGCAGGGCAAGCTCGGGCTCAGCTCTGCGATACTTGCCGGCGTCCAGTCGGCCTCTGGCGATATTGTAGTTGTCATGGACGGCGACTTTTCGCACCCGCCGCAGACGATCCCCCACATGATAGAGGAACTAGAGGATTCAAAATACGACATTATTGTCGCGTCAAGGTACGTAAAGGGCGGCTCTATTGCAGGCTGGCCCGTCAAGCGCCGGCTGATGAGCAAGGGCGCGACCAAGATAGCGAAATACGGCCTCGGGATTCAGGTGAAGGACCCGATGTCCGGGTTTTTTGCGTTCAGGCGCCATATCATAGAGGGAGTAAAGTTTGACGCGATAGGCTACAAGATGCTCCTTGAGATTCTGGTCAAGGCAAAGGGCGCGCGTGTAAAGGAAGTCCCGTACACGTTCACCAACAGGACAGCCGGCGCCAGCAAGCTCGACTCCTCTGTGATGCTAGACTACGTGAGGGCAGTATGGAAGCTTTACCGCTACGGCAGGTCTGTCGCCAAAGGCGAAAAGCGCGCATCTGTCCGCTTTTTCTCAAAGGCAGGAAGATTCTACACAGTGGGCGCGTCCGGCCTGCTCGTGAATTTTGTAGTGTCGTTCTTGTTCCAGGCAGTAGTCCCGGAGCTGTGGTACCTCTACACCACAATCATTGGCATATTCTTCTCGATGACTTCAAACTTTTTCGTCAACAAGCTGTGGACGTTTGAGGACAGGGACTTTGCCGCTAAAAAGACCGCCTTCCAGTACGGAATGTTCATGGGCTTTAGCTCCCTTGGCGCCCTCATACAGCTTGGTGCAGTATATGCGCTAGTTGAGAACTACCACCTAGACTACCCGCTTGCGCTTGTCATGGCAGTGATGGCCGCGTCGATAGGCAACTTTTTGCTCAACAAGAAATGGACATTCAAAGAGAAAATATGGAGTTAATTTCTGTTTGCGACGATACTATCATGAATTTAATAAATATACAGGCAAAACCTTAATTATTTACCCGCCGATATAACAGGCAACCAAGAAACGTCTGCTAAACCTGATAGAGACCCTCCATATCAAGGGGAATGTTTGGGGTCCCTGCGATGGGAGGACGACTCTATCTATTTCCATAATTCTAATTCAGAACCTAGCCTCACAATTCTTTAATCTTCCATCCATCAATCGACGCCATTGGATGTAATTGAAGCGTCTGCAAAAGTGCTTGCCCTTGCGGCAAACGGCGCGTCCCATACTAGGATAATGGCAGTGCACCAGCACCTAAAGCAGGACGAGATCGGGTGGCTGCTCAAAATTCTTGTCGGCAAAAACCTGCTAGAGATTGACTCTTCTTCAACCTACTGGACAACTGTCGAGGGCACCAAGTTTCTAGAGCTCCAGTTCCACTTGGAGCGAATACTGCAGGCGCAAAAGAGCCTAGTTTGAGCGGCGCTTTCTCGGCTCCAGCAGACCCATCAGCTGGTAGCCATATTCGAGGTTGTGCTTGACATGGTTTATGCCGTGCGTGCCATGCGGGACAAACTTGCCATCCAGAACGTTCTCGATGTA
The DNA here is from genome assembly GCA_023252395.1 of Nitrososphaera sp. Taxonomy (GTDB): domain Archaea; phylum Thermoproteota; class Nitrososphaeria; order Nitrososphaerales; family Nitrososphaeraceae; genus Nitrososphaera. Next base: position 1,834 of record JAJPDY010000097.1, read on the forward strand.
CGTCTTGGACTTTCGTATAGAGTTGATTGCGTGCTGTAGCTGGTTGTCGGTGAGCTTGCGGCCAAGTTCTTTCTCGACCTCCTTTTTGAATGCCTCAGGGTGGGATAGCAGCTTGCCGTATTTTTGCAGGCGCTTGTAGTTGACTGACAGGTTGGCGATCTTTTTGATGTCGATGGCGGGCAGGCCGGCAAGTGAGCGCTCCAAGTCTTTCCTAGACCTGCCGGTCATGTGCATCAGGTTTTCCACCAGCTCATCGCTAAAAGCCGGGGCAGCTGTCGCACTTGGCGCGGCGGGTGTCTGCCTTTCAGTTATTGGCCTTGTGACATAGCTTGCAGCAGGGTCTTCCTGCACAGCTGTCGATTTTCTTTCCTGGTAATATCGGTCGATGCTGTAGATTCCAACGGCTTCGCCCCGCGTGTCAACGCCCTTGTCAAGGGCAGAAATAGTGTCAACGATTACCCTCGGGTAGTGTGCCTTGAGGGTGTCGTCAGCCTTGTTGTAGTTCTCCATGATGTCAACATAGATGTGGAAGGTAGAGTCGCTTACAGCCTTGCTCCCTGCCCTCTTTGGGTCAACCCCCTTTGCAGCAACTGTCAAAAAGTCGCACATGTCAGACTGCGAAAACATCTTGCCGCTGACTGCGCAGGCATCGGCTATTGCCTTGACGGCAGTTATCCACTTGCCATAGGCATTTACGGTTCCAATAGAAAGGCTTCCTACAAACTCGACCGCTTTTCTGCGGATCTGAGCGTCCTCAATCTTGAGCATGTCAAGGCATGACGTGAGGACGTTGCCAAGCGATGCAGACTGGGTATTTTCGCCTGCCTCAGGAGGAGAAGAGCTTGCGGGCGCAGTATGCCTGCCAGAAGTTGGAGAAACCATTGCCATAGCAAATAGCTTGTACATGCCTTAAAGCTTTCGCAGACGCCAATAGCTTTCGTCGATAGTCGTGTTGTTACCAGAACCAAGCCTTTTTACAGAACCAGCCGGCTACTTGCAGGTTGATGGACACGCTTGAAGCCATCTTTTCAATGCAGAAAGAGCTCGCATCCATGATGGACCTGTCACGCTACCCCACTTCTGTCGAAGGCAAGGTATCTGCCCTATCAACAGCCATAATCCATGAAGCAGTAGAGCTTCAGCGGCTCACAAGCTGGAAGTGGTGGAAAAAGCCCGCAGCATTTGACAGAGATGCTGCAAAAGAAGAGCTCATCGACATTTGGCACTTTGTAGTCCAAGCATCAATAGAACTTGAGATGAGCCCTGCTGACATACTAGACGAATACACGAAAAAGAACAAGGTCAACCGCGACAGGCAGACTTCAGGCTACTAGTGCAACTATCTTTTCAATATCAACAGTTCCCATCATGTCCACAATCACGACCTGTTTTCTGAATGCTTCAACGTCTGGCAGTGGTGACTTGAGTGTCGGGTATGGGCCGATAGCACCAATTATCCTTCCATTTTTGTCGATGCCATTTTTGTAGAGTGAGAGCAGAGCTTGGCCTGCCTTGTGCCCCTTGACCTCCTGCCCGCAGACAATGATGCGCTCAAGCGCAGGGTGCCCAAGCGCGAACTTGATCATTGTATCTATGCCTTTATTTTCAGAGAGCAGCCTGCCAGCCAGTACAACTTTATCCATGATTTCAGATTTTGAAATTTGCTCGAGCAGCCCGATGCTTGATAGCGTGCATATGGCCAGCTCTTTCCCCTTGCCAATATAGTATTCATGTTTTATTGGCAGCACTGCCTCGCATACCTTGCCGGCCACATCATCAAACTTTTTCCTTATCGCCATCACTTTAGCCCCCAGCTCACCTTGCTAATTGGAGTCACCTTGACAAATGGCGCTTCACCCTCCTTCCATGGATCGCTTCTGACCCATTCAAAGCGCTCATGGAATACCTTGTAGAGCCTTGCAAACTCGCTGCCTCTTTCTACTAGTTCGGCAGTCCCCTGCACGCATAACGCCTTGTTTCCAACAGAGCTGTAGACATCAACTGCCAGAGCTATTCTGTTGTTCTTGCTAATGTTTTCATATTTTTTGGTTTCATAGTCTGTTGCAAAGATAAAGACGCCATCTTCAAACACGTAGGAAACAGGAACGATGTGAGGGATATTGTCGTGGCATGTGGCGATCCTGCACGCTTCGTTGCGGCTCAAAAATTCCTTCTCTGCCTTGGTGAATGTGACCTTGCCCAACACCGAAAAACTGGGATTTCTGCTATTTATAGCCGGCGCGTAGCTACCACTCATTAAATACAATGTCTGCGTAATAATTACAATGGAATCCCGGGCAAACGTTGCTCAGGTTACCTGTAAAATCTGCGGCAAGGTTTTTCAGACGCAGACGGAAATGGACGAACATACAAAGCGCGACCACGTACAGCAAAAAGAACCTGCTGGCGTGAGTTAGGCGCCGCTTTCAGTTTTTTTGGAATCGCGCCACCTGCCATATCTGACCATGAATACCCCACCAGCAATTATTGCAAGTGAAAGTGCAAGAAAACCCGGCTGAACTATTTGCCTTAGCTGTTCAGGCGCAGTGGACGAAAAGGAGCATTTCCCGTTATTGTCACACTCTTTAACTACCGGAAACACCAGCAAGACGGCCACAAAGGCGACAAAAAGCGCAACTCCTGCTGAAGATACTATCGCGCCCGACTTGGCCAGCATTTCCAGCGACGATGACAATTAGAATCAGTTTGCCGCAGGCGATTGATATTCGTTGCCGTCTAGAGGAGCTCTTCAGGATCCAGCGTCACAAACTTGTATGAATCTCCCTTGCTCACGCGCTTGAACTGGCTGTCAAAGTACAGGTATGGAAGGACATCAGAAGTGTGCTTGTCCCACAGCTCATGGACCTTGCCAAAAAAGTTCTTTTTGGTTTTGCCCTTTATCCTGAGGAGCTCATGAGCTAATACGTGTGAAACTCGTGGGCAGTTTTTGTCAGCATAATAGGCGTAGCGCTTGGTTTCTGAAGTCTCTTCAGCTGGCCTCTGCCACCAAGATATCCCGACATTTTCTGCAGTGTATCCTTCTGTATTGCAATCGGTAAAAAATGGCTTGAAATATGAAAGGTAAAAGTGGTAGATGTCCTTGCTTCTCTCAGTATGGTCCCTCACGAGGTATGCGACAGACATCCTGTCAAACAGCAGGCCAGGGACAACTGGCAGTATGTCAGCTTCGACTGGCAGGTTGATGTCAAAGTAGCGCTTAGCCCACCAGTGGTAGAACCGGGCCATCGTCGAGACGTAGCCCCAGTCTTGCTCCTGCATCTTTTCCCATTCGTTGTTTTTTGCAACGTATATGAAAAAGAGCTTTTCTGTTTTCAATGCCAACTAACCCGGGATAGTCAGTGCGTCTCGTGGGCTTGGTGGCCACCACAGCTGCAAGAATCCTCGTCCTCTCCGCCCATCCAGCCAGACTTTTCTGTCTGTGGGTGATTCTTGCTCTTATGTTTTAACAGCTTGTAATCAGAATCAAAACCTTCCCCACAAATTGAGCAGGTCTGTAATATCCGGAATTCTTTCAATGGGCCAGATTAAATTAAAAAGGCATTAAAACTTTATCATCTTGA
>JAJPDY010000098.1 GCA_023252395.1 Nitrososphaera sp.
GTTAGATCATATCTAGAACAGCTCAGGTCACGATGTCGCGCAATTTTCTCTGCGCCACCGCGTTCTTTATCTCCATTGCTATCCTGCGGCCCACTCCCATCGTGTGGCCGTAATAGTATTTCGTGTACGGGCTCGTCGTGGCCATTATGGGATTGCCCGGCACCCGTAAAGAGACGTCATACACCACGAAATCAAGGTCGACCGTTACGACGCTCTGGAGCGAGAGCGGGCCGATGACTCCGGGCGGGTATTCCTTCCTTGCGGCAACTGAAAACTTGTCGCCCATCTCAAAGACCTTCTCAAGAAGCGATTCTCGGATGCTGGCGGGGGTATGGCCGACTTCGATGTTCTGGATCTGGATGTCCATCTCCATCTGCTGCCTTGCGGGAAGCGACACAAAGTCGTGCAGGTTGGTCTGGAGCCTCCTCTCAATCCCGAGAAACTCTGTCTCGCCTGTGAGAGGCGAGCAAAAGAAGTTCAAGTTGAAATACGTGCCTGTAACGTACTCCTCGATTGTCGCGTTTTCAAGGTCCTGCTTTGTGATTATCTTTTGGTCTATCTTTTGCTTTGACTTTCTCTTGTAATCCTCATAGGACGACACGATGAAAAACGCCCTCTCTAGCTTGCGCTTTGCCTCTTGCACCTTGACCATGGCAAGGCCGTCAATGTCTGAAGGCTTGCGGTAGATCCTCGGGTGCCGGACGCCGGCCTTCTCTAGCAGGTAGTACTGGTTGCGTGGGGCGGTGCGCTCTTCTGCCCGGAGCATCGACCTGTTGCCAAATACAGGCACCTTCAGGTTGTTCTCGATGTTGTCGTAGCCAAGGTATGCGGTAAAAGCGCGGTGAGCCACCATCACGGTGTTGAGCTCCCTCAGCTTTTCTTGGTTCTCCCTGTTCATGATGTCGGAAAACTTGTCAAGAAGCATAATCTCGTCTGCAAGGCGCTTGAAGCGCCGGTAGGGCAGGTCCCTGCCTTTCTGGCAGATGCAGATTGTCTTCATGTTTTCGTCCTTGGCGCCATCCATGACCTCAAGTGCCGAATGGCTGCCGATGGTGCCTATAGTTATCTTTTTAGAGTCGTACTGATCGACAATGGCTGCAATCTGCTGCGGGCCGATCAACAGCCTACACTGCTAAAAGATTGTAATAAAAAGGTTCCAAGCTATTGCTTGCTCTTGTTCAGCTCTACGTCGATGGCAGCCCTCAGCTCGTCGTCATTCTTGTTGGTGTAGTCAATTCCAAGTGTGTCGGCGATTGACTCTAGCTTTTCTCTGCCAAGGTTGCCCTGATTCTTTAACTGCTGAAGCTCTTTTTTTGCCTCAATCCTTGCCTTTTCGTATTCGGCCGTGGCCTTGCCAAACGACCTTGCGAGCTCGGGGATCTTTTTCACGCCGAAAAAGACCACGACTATCAGAACTATGACTATGATCCATTCCATGCCTCCTATGCCGAATTGCATGAGCAGGTTTCCGACGGTCATATTATGGATTGACTATACATACAATAAGGATTTAAGTGTTAGTTTTGGCGACTTGCTCGATTCTGCGCGCCCGCATCTCTACTGCCACCATGCCTGCAAGGTAGAGCGCGACCATCGGCACGGTTACGAACCACATTGTGATCCCGCTTCCATCTGGCGTTATGGCAGCTCCAAATATTACAAGCACAATCACCGCGTAGCGGAAGTTGTTTCTCCAGAACTTGGGCGAGATTGCGTCGGTGAGCGACAGCCCGTACATCAGTATGGGAAGCTGGAAGGCGATTCCAAAGCCAAGGAGAAACTGCAGTACAAACGAGATAAAGTCGTTAATGGTGAACAGGAGCAGGACGTCAAGGGATTTCCCGTATTCGTACAAAAAGTTCAGGACAAACGGGATTACCACGGCGTACGAGAACACAATGCCGGCAACAAAAAGCGCAACTGCCGGGACAAAAATTCGCGCAACACCTGATCTTGCAGATTTGCTGATCGCCGGCGAGATAAACGCGGATATCTCCATTGCAATCAATGGCATCGAGCCGATAATGCCAACCAGCGCCGACACGTATATTTGCGCAAAGAACGCCTGGCCCGGAGCCGTCTGCACAAGTGTGACGCCTTCCGGCAGTAGGTTATGCTGCATGTATATCATAAGGCGGCTCGAGATGTTGTGTATCGGGTCTGGATATGGGTATGCAAGCTGTATCCCGCCAACTTCGACAGGTCGCAGGTCAAATCCCGTGACAAAAACCGTGATGATGGCTATCGAGAGTACTATTCGAAGCATCCTGCCCCGTAGCTCGTTTAGGTGCTCTCGGAGGCTCATCTCGGCTGCCATTGACACCGGATAGTTAGGTTTCCGAGAAATATAATGCTATTTCAATCAGGCCCGGGGATCGGGAGCGCCTTTGAGGCTGGAAGCTTGAATGATTCCTGCTCCACCTCGTCCTTCTCAACCTTCTCAAATTCTATTGTGAGCTCTACCGGAGCATTGAACTTTAGGCTCAGCTCGTTGGCAAGCACCCCTACCGACTTGTTATCTGCAAATTCCTTTGACCCCTGCAAAAATACTCTAGTCTGTCTGTAGAGTACCTTGCCGCCAAACTTGGACTGCAAAAACTGAGTCAGGTCCTGGACTGTCTTTTGTGGGATGTCGTTATAGTAGAAGCATACTCCGTGGACTGGCTCCTTGTCAAACGGGGTGCCGTACCTGTACCAAAAGACGCCAAAGTGCTCATACTCGCCCTGCATGCACTTGATCTCCCAGTGATTGGCCCTCTCTGCAGGATATCTAGAGTCCAAGACGTCCGTTATGCCAAGCCGCCAGTACCTAACGCGCATATATACACGACTTGTAATTTGGGAGCGCTATAATAATGTCTCGAAGGGCTGCTGGCAGGGGAAAAATAAAAAAGCCCTTGGCTTTCTGTAACCACTGTATGACAAGCTCGACATATTATGACAGGATCAAGCTGTTCGAAGAGATGGAGAAGCAGTTTGAAAAACAGGATGAACAGTATTTCAAGGATTTGCTAAGCCATAATGATAGCGTAGTGCGCACCCGTGCAGTCTGCATACTGGCAGATATTGCCGGCGAAAATGCAGTCGAGCCGATAGGCAGGGTTCTCAAGCACGACAAGAATGACTTGGTAAGACACGAAGCGGCATTCTCTCTTGGCCAGCTCGGGTTTACAAGTGGCATAATGGCACTTGCAGACGCTGTCAAGTCCGACCCGAGCCTTTTCGTCCGCCATGAAGCTGCAGTTGCGCTTGGCGTGATAGGCTCTGAAGACGCAAGAAAGACGCTCGATGACGCACTAAAAGATGAAAGCGAGGAAGTGAGAGAGTCAGCGGTGGTGGCTCTTGCAAACCTCGACTACATCAGGACAGTGAACAGAAACAACAAGTTCACAAAGATGACAGGTGGATAGAATATTAAGGGCATAACGCCTACATCATGCCAATAATTGTCTGACAAAGGGGCGAGCCCCTGGCTGCAAAACATAGGCGGGAACTGGCGCGACGTCAAGTGCCCGTGTGGCAGCTCCTTCCACTTTAAGGGCAAGATGGATGACCTATTTTCATGGGAGCGAATTCATTTGAGGCACATGGCGTCAGACTGCGACAACCATGAAATGCTCTCATTTTATCCAAAAGACATGGTGATAATATACCACTCGACAAGTGGCTATGTCCTTGAAAGACGAAAGCACAAAAAAGATGAGATAAGCGAGCTCCACCACGCGCGAATCCACGGCCACGTAAAACTGGCTGGCGTGTGACAGCAATATTCAATAACCAATCTCCCTATTCTTCATGGTTGCTCTTCAATATCAAGCCGCTCAAAAACACCGACGAAGTCAGAAATGAAATTAGAAAACTTGTGACACGGCAAAAGAAGGGCAGCACCGATGATCTAACGCCATTCAAAGAAGAGATGGAAGAATTATTGTCGCTATTGGAGTTCAAGCCGGAATGGAAAAAACTACCAGTAGTCGCCCGGGCCGCCAGAATTGAAGGGGCAGGCAAGATAACGCCGTACAGCGAAAACATTGTGTTGCCAGATACAAAGCACGACTTGGAGCTTGTCATAAAGATGCTAAACTATCTGCGCGAGCAAAAGCAGTTGAAGGCGGTCAAGATGCCTTTGTTTGTACAGCCAGATGAAATTTCGCTGGCGTATAAAGAAGGAAAGGTGTCATTTGAAGGAGGCAGCATCATATCGCAGATATCAGTGGTGTTGCAAAAGGGCATGATAATGTACGTCGGGTTTGTATTTGGGCGGAATTACGTGATACTGCAAAACTAAAGAATTATTTGCCAAGCTTTGTGGTAACCCGTATAAGCGATAAAATCGCGGTTCCCCGCATGGGAGTTATTGGAGAAAAATGGAGATGCCCAAAGTGCAACGTAGATGTTGGCGGAAGCTTGGGTGAGTTGAAAAACCACATGAAGAGAATTCACCGTCCTGAACAGATAAAAGCTGAAACTAGGGTCGCATCAGCATGATTACTTTTATTTATTTTATTTCTGAAAATATAATATGCATCAAGGCATGCTCGTTAGAATAAATGGCGTTCTGCCTGATAGTAAAGCAGGCGCAAACACCTCCTGCTCGGTATTTGATGTCAAACAGAACGAAGTTTTCCACCTTCTTGTAGATGCAGGCAATGGCGTGGCCGACAGCATCAAGCAGAGTGCGTCGGAGCTTGGCTTTAGCCGCATGCCCGATGCAATACTGATCACGCATGCGCACAAAGGCCACACAAATGACCTGCCGGCATTGATTTCAAGCCAGCCCAATCTCAAGGTGTATTGCACAAAAGAATGCCTTGACCAGATTGCAAAAGAATTCCCTTCTCTTGCCAACAGTTCTGCGTTCACAACAATACAGCCGGGTCAGGCATTTAGCGCAGGACCATTTTCAGTACAGGCTGTCTTGGCAGATCATGGCGGCATGTCAGGCTGTGTCATTTACGTCATAAATCTACGCGACACTAAAATCATAGCAGGGTGGGACTTTCTGTCGCTGCCAAACGCGGACCAGAACCTCCTCTGGAAGCCTGACCTGCTTATCCTTGGCACGGAGACATACAACGACCACCCATCCACAGGGCTGATTTCAATCTCTGAGGCATACAATACCATAAAGAGGTGGAATGCAAAGGACTGCTTTATTGTGCATTATAGCGGTGAAAAAGACGTTGAAGACGCAAGGAACCAGTGGTTCAGGGGCCCCACCAAGCCGCTTGCACCGGACGAGCTTCAAAAAGTAATAGATAGCCATCTAGGGGTGACTGACGCAGGCGGCAAGTTCCGCATGACGGTGGCGCGGCAGGGGATGGTCTGGAAGCCTG
>JAJPDY010000004.1 GCA_023252395.1 Nitrososphaera sp.
CGACTCTCTTCAAATAACTTATTAAAGGGAACGGCAGAGTCATGCAGTAACTATGGGTCATCGTAAGTATAGTGCCCCGAGAAGGGGTAGTGTCGCCTTTAGGCCGAGGGCGAGAGCCAGAAGCCTTGAGGCAAGAGTTAGAACTTGGCCTCAATTGGCCGGAGAGAAGACCTCTCTTTTAGGATTTGCAGGTTTCAAAGCCGGCGGTATCCATGTCCTGACCATTGACGACAGAGAAAAGACTCCAAACTTTGGCAAGCAGCTGCTCAATCCGTCGACCGTGATCGTAACCCCGCCAGTCAAGATCATTGGCATACGCGGCTACAAGAAAGATCTTTACGGCCAGCATGCAATTTTTGACGTTTATGCAAAAGACCTGCCAAAAGAGCTGTCGCGCAAGTTTGACGCAAAGAGCAGCGACGACGCCTTTACAAAAGCCGAATCTGCGCTTGGCAATGCAAGCTCTATCATGGCAATCGTTGCCGTTTCTCCGCAGGCAGTCGGCCTTGCACAAAAAGTTCCTTTTGTTTTTGAAATTGCAACCTCTGGCAAGGACGCAAAATCGCAATATGACTATGTGAAGGGCATCCTTGGCAAGGAAGTCAAGGCAAGTGACATTCTCCAAGTGGGTCAGAATATTGATGTCTTTGGGATCACACGCGGCAAGGGAATTGAAGGTCCAATCACTAGATTTGGTGTCAAGAGAAAGCAGCACAAGTCAAGAAAGAGCGTCCGCGCTGTAGGAACTCTGGGGCCAATCTCGCCTGCCGTAGTCATGTACACGGTTGCAAGGCAAGGCCAGAGGGGCTTCCACCAGAGGACAGAATACAACAAGCGCATACTGGTAATGTCTAGCACCGACAAGGATGGCGAGCACTCTATAAACCCGTCCGGCGGATTCAAGCACTTTGGTCTAGTCAAGGGTGACTACATGATTGTCCGTGGTTCAATCCCTGGCGTTCCAAAGAGGCTGATAAAAATCAGGCACCCGATACGCAACGTGCCAAAGAAGGTACTCGAGCCAAAAGTCTTGGAGGTAGTTGTTGAATAATGAAAACCAAAATCGTCGCATTAACAGGCAAGGACTCGGGCGAAATCGAGCTGCCAACAGTTTTTGACACGCCGTACCGGCCCGAAGTCATACACAAAGTCTACGTCAACTTGCTGTCTCACTCATACCAGAGACAGGGTCGATATCCCGGAGCCGGCGAAAACGTGAGCGCAGAATCGCGCAACACTGGCCTTGGCATTGCCAGGCTTGCAAGGGCGCGTGGCGAAGGCTTCCCAAGGGCAGGCCAGGCAGCAAGCGTGGCAGGTGTCAGGCACGGAAGAGTTGCTCACCCGCCAGAGTCATGGAAGAACATTTACAAGAAAATCAACCACAAAGAAAAGCAGCTCGGCCTTTGCTCTGCAATAGCGGCCACTGCAAGGAAAGACCTTGTTGAGCAGCGCGGCCACAAGCTAGGCGACAAAGTAAAGCTACCAATCATCGTCTCAAACGACATTGAATCGATTGCAAAGACCAAAGACCTGAAGAAGGCTCTTGCGGACCTTGGCCTTGGCGACGACATGGCAAGGGCAAGCACGCGCAAAGCCCTGTCTGGAACTGCAAGGCGCAGGGGCAGGCAGGCGCGCTCTGGAACAAGTGCCCTCATTATAGTCGGCAACGACTCCAAGATGATTGCGCTTTCCCGCTCTATCGCAGGCGTTGACATCAAGCATGCCAAGGATGTGAGCGTAATCGACCTTGCACCGGGCTCAAAGCCGATAAGGCTGACTGTATTTTCGCAAAACGCAGTCGACCAGCTAAAGGAGCTGCATGCACCAATGCACAAGGTAATGGAGTTGATCAACAAATGAGTAAAGAAAATAATGATGTAGCAACAAAAGCAACAGCAGCCGCAGCGCCAAAGAAAGAAAGCGCCGTAGCAGGATCTACAATGACTGCAGAGCAGGCAACGACAATGATAATTGCGCCTTATGTCACTGAAAAGACTTTTACACAGATTGAAAAGGAAAACAAGCTGGCGTTCATTGTCGCAGACCACGCCGGCAAGAAGCAGATAATTGAAGCAATCAGGATACTCTACGAAGCAGAAGCTACCGACGTCAACACTGCAAGAACAATCAGGGGCAAGAAAGCGTTTGTCAGGTTCAAGGCACCTGAAGGCGCGAGGGAGCTTGCAACAAAGCTGGGACTGGTGTAATGGCAATGGTTTTCTCGTTAGATTTAAAAGTGGAACAGGGAAGGAGTGCTTGATCTAGTTGGTACGTGAATTCAAGTTCAAAGGTTATACTCCTGAACAGCTGCAGACGCTGTCGATAGAGAACCTGCTGCCCCTCCTAAATTCGAGGCAGCGCAGGTCACTTGACAGGCGCGTCGGCACTTATATGAATGACAACAAGAGAAAGTTGCGCGAAAAGGTCAAGCTGGCAAGAGAAGGCAAACTGAAGGGCAAGCTGAGGACCCATGTGCGCGACATGATTATTCTTCCAGACATGGTCGGTCTCACTATTCATGTTCATAACGGCAAAGACTTTGTGCAGGTAGGTATCAAGCCAGAAATGATTGGACACTACCTTGGCGAATATGCAATAACAAACAAGCGTGTGCAGCACGGAGCTCCTGGTGTCGGTTCTTCGAGGTCAAGCCTCTACGTCCCATTGAAGTGATTGATATGCCAGAATTTGGTTACGCTTTCCAAAACTACGACAAGACAAAGCACGTGCGCGCTGCAATCAGGGAGAAGGACGTTTCGCACAAACACGCCCGCGAAGTTGCAGTTGCCATCAAGGGCATGTCAATTGAAAAGGCCCGCGAGTTCCTTGAAAATGTCATCGCCCGCAAGGAAGCTGTTCCTTATCGGCGCTACAACATGGAAGTGGCTCACAGGTCAAACATCCGGGACGGATTTTTCGCAGGCAGGTACCCTCAAAAGGCTGCCCACGAATTTCTCAAGCTTCTTGACAACCTCGAGTCAAACGCAGAATACAAGGGCATGGACCTTGACCGCCTGCGAATCATCAGTGTCGCAGTGCACAAGGGCACAAAACTTGAACGCTTTACTCCGCGTGCAATGGGAAGATCGAGCCCAAAAATTGACACGCTGATTCATGTAGAGATTGTAGCACAGGAGGCAAGTGTTGAAGAATGAGCGCAGTCAAAAACGTCATAAAGAACAACTTCCGCAACATGGAGCTAAACGAGTTCCTTGCCACATCACTCAAGGACGCCGGATATGGTGGCGTTGAAGTACAAAAGACGCCTGTTGGCGCAAGGATTACCGTCTATGTCACAAGGCCCGGCCTTGTTATTGGTAGGAAGGGAACAGGCATCAAGGACCTGATGGCAAAACTAGAGCAGAAATTCGGCCTCCAAAACCCCCAGATTTCAGTTCTCGAAGTCATGAACCCCGAGCTCAACCCAAACATAATGTGCAACAGAATCGCACAGCTCATAGAGCGCGGAACTGCATTTAGAAGAGCGGCCATGTGGTCACTCAACACAATAATGAACGCAGGCGCGCTGGGCGTTGAAGTCGAGATTTCAGGCAAGCTCCGAACAGAGCGCGCTCATTTTGAAAAGCACACAATTGGCGTTGTTCCAAAGAGTGGCGACATGGCAGGACACATTGTAAACACTGGCATCACACATGTTTTGACAAAGATGGGGCTGATGGGTATACAGCTTCGAATTGCATCAAGAGCTGCGGTTCCGCAGGAATTTGAATTAAAGAATGGCTCCGCTAGTGAAGGCGCGCAGCCCACTTCATCAACTTCGCCAGATCAGGGACAGGCAGTAGAAACGACAGCAGCACCTGCTGAAACAGGAGGAAAACAAGATGGCGCGGCTTAAGCTGAAAACTCTACGCGAAATGAACGATCAGGATCTCGCCGGCAAGCTTGCAGAGCTAAAGGCAGACCTTGCAAAGCTGACACTGGAAAAATCAAAAGGCACACTCAAGAAACAGACAGGCCACATCAGATGGCTCAGGCGCGACATTGCACGCATGATGACAATTCTCAACGAAAGGAAGGCGGGCAAGAAATGACAATAACAACAGCAAACATACACGCGCATGAGATCATTGGCCTTGGCGCAAAGATAATCGACTCTTCAGACAGCTCACTAAATGGCACCAGCGGAACAATAGTCTTTGAAACAAAAAATACAATATCGATCAGAACAGGTTCAACAATAAAACAGATCGCGAAAAATGTAGCAAGAAAAATCGAAATTCAAACACACGCTGGCGTTTGCTTTATAAGTGGTTCTTCGATGATAGGAAGACCTGAGGATCGTGTATCGCGATTAAATTAATGAGTGATGATTGATGGTTAGAAATATTGGCGTTTCAGTTGTGTCTCCTCGCAAGACATGCGAGGACAAGCTCTGCCCGTTCCACGGCGCGCTTTCAGTACGGGGCAAGCTGCTCACAGGCATCGTGACAAGTGCAAAAGCGAAAAAGATGATCGTGGTATCACGCGAATACCCGATGCCGGTCAAGAAATACAATCGTTACCAGAGAAGCAGATCCAAGGTGCACGCGTACCTTCCAACTTGCATCGAAGTAAAAGAAGGCGAAGAAGTAAAGATTGCAGAATGTAGACCACTGTCAAAGACAGTGTCATTTGTAGTGATTGAGGTGAACACAAAGGATGGCAGCGGGAACTAAGTCAAGGGCAGTTTCCGCAAAGGGCGTTGAAGAATTCCGCCCTTATATCACAAGAGCGCTTCCGGTTACTGCAGAGCTAGTATGCGCTGACAATACTGGCGCAAAGGTGTTGCGCATTGCCATGGTGACAAGGTACAAGGGCAGGCATTCAAGGCAGCCGTCAGCAGCAGTTGGAGATTTCGTCACAGTCACGGTCAAGAAAGGGCCGGCCGAATTGCGCAAGCAAGTTTTCGGCGCAGTCATTGTCCGGCAGAAATACCCGATAAGAAGGCTCAATGGCGTGAGAGTAGTGTTTGAAGACAATGCCGCAGTGCTGGTTACGCCGGAAGGCGAGATCAAGGGCACAGACATCAAGGGGCCCGTAGCATCAGAAGCGGCAGAAAAATGGCCAAGGATAGCAAACTTGGCGGGCATGATAGTATAGGTGTATAATAGATGGCAAAAATGAATCCAAAACTCATTCACTTGTCAAAACATCAGCTTGACAAGATGCTTGGCGCGACACTTGCAGACGAGCTGCGCGAACAATACAAAAAGAGAACTATGCGCGTAGTAAAGGGCGATTCAGTCATGGTTATGCGCGGCGAGTACAAGGGGCGCGGAGGCAAGGTTGAAAATGTAAACATCGAGCGCGGAATTCTGCACATTGAAGGCATGCAGAGAGAAAAGATCAAGGGCGGCCAAGTCAAGGTCCCGATTCATGCTTCAAACGTAAAGATAACTGCCCTGAACCTTTCAGACAAGATCAGGTCAAACAAGCTGCATGGCGTCAAGCCAGAGGCTGCTGAAAAGAAAACTGCAGCAAAGGAAGAAAAAAAGGAGGTTAAAGAATAATGGGCAAGAAAGGTGGAGATACCAGAGTAAAGAGGCAATTAGCCCCGACATTCTGGGACATCAAGAGAAAAGAAAGCCAGTTTGTTTTGCGAGTAAAGCCGGGTCCTCATCCAAAAGACAAGGCTTACCCACTAGGAATGGTCCTGCGTGATGTGCTCAAGGTTACTAGCACGATGCACGAATCTGAACGAGTGCTGAATGAAGGCAAGATCAAGGTTGACGGCGTTGTAAGGCGCGATCCAAACCTTGCTGTTGGCCTCATGGATGTGGTAGAGCTGGCAACAGGCCAAGCACACCGCATGGTGCCAAAGGGCTCGCTGTTGCTGTCTTCAATTGCCATCAACGACTCTGAAAAGAGCACAAAACTAGTCAAGGTTACAAGCAAGACAACAATTGCAGGCAAGAAGATCCAGTACGGGTTCCACGATGGCAAGACGCTGATAAGCGACCAGAAGCTCAAAGTGGGCGATTCGTGCATCATTGAATTGCCAGAAGTAAAAATCAAGGATCACATTGCGTTTGAAAAAGGTTCTACTGCACTTATCATCACAGGCGAAAACGCCGGCGGGATAGGCAAGATCGAAGACATCAGAGACGGTGTATTCTCGCTGCCAAAGAGGGCGCTTGTGTCGTTTGGCGACAGGTCAGTAGAACTCCCCGTTGAAATGGTAATAGTTGTCGGTTCAGACAAGCCCGTGATAAAGGTGAGCTAAAAAACATGAGTCAACAAATCCAGCAGCATGACATGAAAAAGATATTCGTCGACAAGGTAGTGATAAACATTGGAGTCGGCAAGTCCGGCGACCCGATAGAGAAGGCCAAGAAGGCATTGCTAGAGCTTACAGGCCGGCAGCCTGCTGTCCGCGGAGCCAAAAAGACCGTGAGGGACTTTGGCATCCACAAGGGCGAGCCAATCGGCGCGATAGTGACAATGAGGAGAGACATGGCAGTTGATTTCCTAAAGCGCGTCATTGCAGCCAAAAAGAACATGCTCAAGGCATCATCGTTTGACAATTACGGCAACATTTCAGTTGGAATACATGAACACATCGATATCCCCGGAACAAAGTACAATCCAGACATTGGCATTTTCGGCATGGATGTGAACGTGGTGCTGATAAGGCCAGGCTTTAGGATTGCAAGAAAAAGCAGGAAGAGCGCCAGAATAGGCAAGCGCCACAGGATAAGCAAGGAAGAAGCAATGGAATTCTTTAGACAAGAATTCGGAGCAGGAGTCGAGTAAATTGCCAAAGCCAAGAGAATACGAAGCAACAGGAAGAAAACAGCTTACACACGGCAGAGGCACAAGATGGTGCAAAAGGTGCGGTTCATATAACGGTCTCATACGAAGTTACAACCTGATGCTTTGCAGACAATGCTTCCGAGAAGTGGCCAACAGCATAGGATTCGCCAAATACGATTAGGAGGATGTGGAATGCCAGCTCTAAACGTCATATCAAATCTCTTCACCACAATTTACAATAACGAGTCTAGAAGAAAGAGGGAATGCATCGTTCTTCCTGCAAGCAAGTTCGCAAGCGAAGTTTTGCGCGTGATGCAAAAGCACCGCTACATCGGCGAATTTGAGCAGGTGGACGACGGCCGCGCAGGCAAATTCCGGATACAATTGCTTGCCAAGATAAACAAGTGCGGAATCATCACCCCGCGCTTTTCAGTCAAAAGGGATGCATACTTTAACTGGGAGAGGCAGTTCCTTCCTGCGTACAGCATGGGGATACTGCTGGTTTCAACCAGCAAGGGCATCATGTCGCACCACGACGCGCAGGAACAAGGTCTAGGAGGAGTTTTGGTTGGCTACGTCTATTGATCAGGCAATAATGGCAGAAGTTGAGGCGCCGGCAAGCGTCAAGGTAACAAAGGAAGGCAACGTGATTGCAGTAAAGGGCAAGCTCGGCACTGTGAAAAAAGACTTTACAAAGCTTCCAGCCACAATCACTGTTGAAGGCAACAAAGTCACGATAAAGCCGTATGGCAAGCGCAAGCGCGACCTTGCAGTTACAAACACTGCACGCAGCATAATCACCAGCATGGTAAAGGGAGTCGAAAAGGGCTACACGTACAAGCTAAAAGTCATATTTGCACACTTTCCAATTTCAGTCAAGGTGAAAGGCAAGCAAGTGCAGATCGAGAACTTTTTTGGCGAGAGGGCGCCAAGGGTTGCGACCATAGTTGGCGAAAGCACCAAGGTCAACATTGCAGGCGAAGACGTCTTGATCCAAGGCCCGAGCCTAGAAGATGTTTCGCAAACGGCCGCCAACATCGAGCTCTCTACAAAGATAAAGGACAAAGACCAGCGCGTGTTCCTCGATGGGCTGTATGTCTACTCTCGCGAAGAGGGCATGCAGTAATCCCAAACATTTATTACAGCAAATTCGAACACAAAATAATGCGCCGCTCTAGCTCAGCATGGTAGAGCAAATTCCTAGCGCAATATTGTGCTTTGAAGCTCAACTGGCTGTTAACCAGTGGGTCGACAGTTCGAGTCTGTCGAGCGGCGCTATCACTTTTTCTATGGAGTTTAAATACGATAGCTTTATAGCGAGAGGATTGCGCTTCTGTTCTAGCAAAATTGTACATTGTGTGACCATCTGCCTTGGCCAAAAATACTGAACCCCCAGCCGACGACGGCAAAAAGCTGCCTATTGAAGATCAATTGAAAGGCAAGACCCTGCAAGTGTACACGTACATGATAAAAAAGAAAGAGCCCGTGGGCGTTCGGGAAGTGCAGCGCGACCTTGGCTTTTCAAGCCCAAGCGTGGCAAACTACCACATCGAGAAGCTGGTAGAGATTGCTCTTGTGAGCCAAGACGAATATGGCAGATATTTCGTAGTGCAAAAAGTCCAAGTGGGAGTGCTCCAGGCTTTTGTAAACATTGGCGGGCTGGCAGTGCCGCGTCTGTCGTTTTTTGCGGCGTTTTTTACCACACTCTTGATAGCGTACGTTGTTTTGAATTTCGACAACCTGAACGTACATGCGATTGGCTTTGCGCTTGCGGGAACTGCAGCATTCTGGTTCGAAACAATAAGGGTCTGGATAAAAAGACCAATAAGTTGATATTTCAAAACTCGAATTCTGAAATATTATATCACAATGATGTCTAGCGCTATTGCATCGGCAAGCAGGTCCAGATGGCGGCTTGCAACCACGTAGCCGTTCTTTATTTCTGCAGACGCTATCCAACGATTTGACGAGCTGAACAGCCGCTCCTTTCTCATCCGCTTTTCGACTTCTTCAACATCAAGCTCTTTCTCTTCAACCTCTTCAGTTTCAGTGTGCTTGATGGTCAGGAGCACCTTCTTCACCAGCACCCTTCTGCCAAAACGCTGCGAAAAGTCGCGCGCATTTTCATCTATTTCAACCAGCTTTATCTTTATCTGCAGCCTGTTCAGCGCATCGCGGCTAGTGAGGAGCCTTTCGTCAATGAACCTGTCATAGCTCATATGCAGCCTGTACACTTGCTCCGGAGTATATTAATGTCAAGCCTTCACAAAGCGGTAAAATGCAGTGCCGTCCGGCCCTACTCCACACTCTGACATTTTCACTTTCATGCCTTCTTTTAGCTGCATGCTGTCAAAAGAACCAACGATCTTGATGCCTGACATTTCTACAATACCAAAAATTCCTTGCTTGTCTTTGATGTGGGAGCTGGTAAATTCAAGCAAAGTTCCTATCATCTCTATTTTTTGGAGCGATGTCTCATGCAGACAATGGGGGCAGTAGCGAGAGGGTGGCCATGCCTTGCTATTGCATGAAGTGCAAACCGGTACCTTGAACTCTCCTTTCTTTAAAGATTCAAGGAATTCCTGCAAGTCATGCACCCATTATAATCACGGTTGCAGAAGAGCCGGCAGCAGCAAGGTTGTGGACCAGCCCAGTCTTGCAGTTCTTTACTTGCCTTTTTTCTGCAGCGCCAGCAAGCTGCGATGCAATTTCAGCCACCTGTGCGACGCCCGTTGTCCCAACAGGATGGCCACATCCAATGATGCCTCCGCGCGGGTTTATCGCGATTTCTTTCTGGCCGACAAACTTGCCGCCTTCTCCTTTTTTTGCAAAGCCCAGATCTTCATACGCGAGTATCTCAAGAATTGTAAATGCGTCATGCAACTCTGCAACGTCTACCTGCGACGGCATGACCTGCGCCATTTTAAAAGCGTCCCGCGCTGCAAGTTTTGCAGATTCAATAGTCGTGAGATCGGCTGTCGCATTGGCAAAACTTGCCGAGTTTGTTTGCTGCCCGATGCCTTTTATCCACACAGGGCTGTCTGTCAATTTTTTTGCCTTTTCCTCAGAAACAAGGAGCACTGCAGACGCGCCATCACACGGGGCAGAGCAATCAAGCAGCTTGACTGGGTCTGCTATCTTTTTAGAATCCATCACTTCTTTCAGGCTGACTGGTTTATCGAACAGCGCCTTTGGATTTTTTGACGCGTTTCTGTGGTTCTTTACAGAAACCATCGCCATCTGCTCTTCTGTGGTGCCGTACTTTCTCATGTGCGCCTTGGCAAATATCGCCGCCCAGTGCACGGGAAACATGAACGATCCTCTTGTAATGTCCCATAGCAGCTTGTTGCCGGAGCTGTCTGTCTTTTCCGCGCCAACTACAAGCGCAGAGTCGCACAAGCCTGATGCTATGAGCGAAAACGCCGAAGCTACCGCATTTGTTCCAGAATTGCAGAGGTTGTCTATCCTGTGAGATACCTTTGGTCGCATGCCAAGCATTTCAGACACTATTGTAGAGCTGTACTGCTCTGTCGTACAGCTGGAAAACATCACGGCGTCAATATCTTTTCTTGAAACGTTGCCGTCTTTTAGAATTTCGACGCAGGGCTCGCATGCAAGCTCAAATAGCGACAGCTTTGAGTCCTTCACAAACTTTGAGGTTGCCCACGAAGAGATAGCTACCCTGCGCACTTTAAAAGGTTGACAACACTTCCCTAAATGAACTTTCCGGGTCGTCCACAGGGTTCAGCTGGATAATCGGAAGCGTTATGCCTGCAGACACGAACCTGCCAAGCGCCTTGATACAGTCTTCGCCGCTTCCGCATATTGCCAGAGACTCTAGCATCTTCTCAGAGACGGCTTTTGCGGCAGCATCGCCGCCGTTTTTATTGTATTCAAAAATGATCCGATCAACTTCGCTTTTGAACCCGTTTTCTGACAGGAACTTGCTGTAGTATTTCCCGACTGCAATATAGAATGCAAGGGTTTTTGCTGCGCGCTCCCTTGCTTTTTCCGGATCCTTGTTTGACACTGCACAGATAAACGAGCAAGCAATTTCAAAATTCCTGCCGCCGGTGGTCCGCTTGAGGTCTGCCACCGTCTTTTTTAGCTCGTCAAGAGGCCGCAAATAAAGCAGGACGCCATCTGCAAGTTCTGATGCAAGCGAAAGCATCTTTTTGTTGATTGCTGCAACAAATATTGGGATCTGCTTTCGCGAAGGCTGGTGCAATATCTTGAAATTATTTGCCTTGAAGAATTTGCCGTTATAGTTTGCCTTTTCGCCGCTTGCCATCAGCCTCAAGCATTGCACATATTCTTTCATCCTGTCTACAGGGTGCTCAAATTTCATTCCATGCCAGTTTTCAACTATGGCTGCGGTGCTTGCGCCAAGGCCGATTACTGTCCTGTTGTTTGAAAGCATGTCAAGTGTGGTGGCCGCCATGGCCACTGTCGCCGGCGTCCTTGCATAGATGCTGATTATTGACGTGCCAAGCCGGACTCGCTCTGTCACCTGAGACATCGCCCCAAGTGTGGCAAAAGATTCCCTGCCCCATGACTCTGGGACCCACAAGGAATCGACGTTTTGCTTTTTGTCAGCCATCTTGGCAAACGCAAGGACTTGCTGCATAGAAAGCAGCGGGCCGAGGCTGTATCCTATCTTTTGAGCAGTGCTCATGACAACTTTGCAGCCTGCATCTCTTTAGAGGCTTCTTCGATGTCCTTGTGGGAGTCGATTGAGCGCCAAAAGATGTTCTCGTATTTTATTGCCTTGAGCCTTCCTTGCTTTGCCAGCGCAGGCAGGGCAGTCACCTCGATGTTGCCGTTGTCAGGCAGGTGCTGGAATACTTCCTGCGTGAAATAATATACGCCGGCGTTTATCCACTTGTCTTGGATTGTCGGCTTTTCCACAAAGCCAAGAACTTTAGAGTCGCCGTCCAGCTCAACTACCCCGTATGGGCTCCTGAGTGGAACCAGCGCAAGCGTCTGCGAGTTGCCATCATGCAGCTTGTTTGGGTCAAGCTCTGTCAGTATGTCGCCATTTATCATGAAAAAGCCGCTCTGGCCTGCAACCAGGCTTTCAGCGTTCTTTAGTGCGCCACCTGTTCCAAGTGGCTCCTCTTCCACCGCATAGCCCACCTTGACCCCAAGCCTGTTCCCGCTGCCGATGTGGTCTATTATCTGCTCCTTCATGTAGCCGACGCACACGACAAACTCATTGACTCCGTATTTTTTGAGCCATTTTATCTGCCACTCGATAATTGGAACGTTAAGGACTTCGATCATTGGCTTTGGCTTCTGGTCAGTAAGCGGTCTCAACCTCTTGCCAAAGCCGCCTGCCAAAATAACTGCTTTCATGTTATACCATCAAGATGCCAAGTGCGTATAAAACGTTATCCTAATGGATGCTTTTTGGCTCATTGGTGAGAAGCCAGTGAATTTCCTGGTAGCACTCCTTGCACATTTCTTTGCCGCCAGTGTGGTCGCATTCGTATATCTTGTCTGTCTCGATCTCACACCGGCTGCACTTTTTCATTTCTGGGCCGGCTCTTTCTTTGCCGCCACCTTTCTGTCGATGACAGCTTTCCATGCCCCGAGGCCAACGAGAATGGCACCCATGCCTATTGTTGAGCTGACGGTGCGCATTGCTCCAGATGAGTTTTCAGATGCCAGCGCGCCTTGGGCAATGAGCGCAATCATTCCTGCGATGATAAGGCCACCATTAACAAAGAGAAGAGCAGAAACTGCCGGAGCATATTCTTTCCTTGCAATCACAAAGGCAATTATCGACATTACCACTGCACCTCCGCCAAAGGCTCCTCCCCTCACCGACTCGTCAAACGGCAGGAACCCTCTTCTTTCTGCAAAGCTGTCATTTGATGATGAAGACGCGACCATTACGTCTGCGCCATAGATTATCAGAAGAACCAGTGAAGCGACAAGAAGACCTATTGCTACTCCTTTGGCCATATATGGTAATAATTCATAATCAGATTTAATAAACGTACCTTGGTGGGGATACTGTGCCGGAAGATCTTGTAGACATCCTGTACTCGTGCATAGACGAAATTGGCAGAGAAAAAATCCGGATCGATATAACTTCAGACATTGCAGCATCAAAAAAATACTGCAAGGAAATCATTGCAAAATGTGCAAGCAAGCTTGGTTCTGATGCTGATGACGAAACGCTTGGAACCCTGTGTGAGGCGACACTCCACTTTATGCTCACCGTGTCGCTCCTGCCGTCTGAAAGGAAGGTGAACGTAAGAGGTGCCGATCTTGACGTCGTGATTCCTTCGCAAAAAATGCTGGACAGGCAGCCCGAAAAGGCGCTTGTCATACAGGTTATAAAGCAAGGAGGCGACACTGCCAAGGTAAAGCATGCAGAATCCGTGCAACCACATCGCAATAACATCTGGACCGTGTCGGCAAAACCAGTAAAGGCAGGACACAAGAACTATCATCTTGGCCCCGGGAATTTCTCGTATCCAGAGATAATATTGGACATCAACACATTTCTCGTAGACAGAGGAGTCAAGGGGCTGAAATTGCTACATGGACAATAGCCTGTCGAGGTCTATTTCCTTTTCAACCATCCTTCCAACTTTCACATAATTTGCTCCTTTCAAGAAAGGCAGTATTCCAAGGACTGGCACGCCGCTCAGCTCTTCAATGACTTTTGGCGTTTTTTGCTCAATTATGCTTGGCTTTTTTGGCATTTTATTGATGATAATGCCCCTTACGTCTAGGCCAAACTTTTGACAGGCCATTACAGTTAGAAGCGTATGGTTGAGGGTTCCAAGCATGGGCTGTGAGACAATCACTACAGGTAAGCTGACGCTCTTTGCAAAATCTATGACATATTCACTCTCTGTCAGCGGAACCATTATCCCACCAATGCCTTCAACGATAGTGAAGTCGTGTTTGCCAGCAAGACTGTTCAAGGACTGCACAGCCTTTGCAATATCTACTGGCGGCTCATTTCTTGATCGGGATGCCATGAGAGGAGAGGCTGCTAGTTGATAAAAGAAAGGGTTCAGCTCGTGATCAGGCTCGGTTGTTCCGGCTGCTCGGGCAAGTACTGCGGTGTCACGGGATCTGTATTTCTTTGAAAATATTTTATTCGCAGTGGCAAAGGGCTTCATGACTCCAATGTCAATCCCTCTTTTCCTCAGAGCCCATGCGAGACCTGCAGCTACCGCAGTTTTCCCAACTCCGGTGCCAGTCCCGGTTATGAAGACTCCGCGCATGGAAATATTATTAGAACCATAGATAGAACCTGCATTTAACTGAATTGAGCTCAAGAGATGCCGACAAAGAGTTCGTGTGGCACCCATACACCCAGATGAAGGACTGGAACAAATGGAACAACAGGGTGATTGTGGGAGGCGATGGATTCTACCTAGTAGACAAAGAGGGCAGGAAATACCTCGACGGCATTGCAAGCATGTGGTGCAATGTCTGGGGCCACGGGCAGAACGAAGTTGTTGAGGCGATGGTCGAGCAAATGAAAAACCTGCAGCACTCGACGCTTTTTGGCCTTGCCAGCGGCCCATCTGCAAGCCTGGCTGAGAAGCTTGCTAGGCTGGCAAAAGGCATGGACAGGGTGTTTTACACTGACAACGGCTCTACGGCCATTGAGGCAGCGATGAAGATGGCTCTCCAGTATTGGCACAACAAGGGCAAGAGCCAGAAAAAAGAATTCATCTCGCTAGAGCATGGATACCACGGCGACACGGTCGGCGCCATGTCTGTCGGCTATATTGAGAAGTTTTTTGGCGCGTACAAGCCCCTGCTTGTCAACGTGCGCAGGGCTCCAAGCCCGCTGCTTTATGGAAGCAAGTTTGACAACGAAAATGACCTTGTTGAGCAGTGCCTTGAAAAAACTGAAAAAATGTTCAGAAAGCATGGAGGCAGGTGCGCTGCCATGGTAATGGAAAGTGGCGCGCAGATTGCCGGCGGCACAATAATTTACCCTGCAGGCTACCAGAGAAAAATTGCAGAGCTATGCAGAAAATATGACATCTTGCTGATACTTGACGAAATCGCAACGGGGTTTGGCCGGCTTGGCAGCATGATTGAATACCTTGCCCAAAAGTCGCAGCCAGACATTGTCTGCTTTGGAAAGGCGCTGACTGGCGGGTACTTTCCGCTTGCAGTCACCATGACACATGACCGCATCTTTAACGCGTTTTTGGGCGAATATTCAAAGAACAAGCAGTTTTACCACGGCCACACGTTCACGGGCCATCCTGTCGGATGTGCCGCCGCGCTGGCAAACATTGAGCTTTACGAAAAACGTAACCTGATGCAACAAATCAACGCAAATGCAAAGTATATTGGGTCAAGGTTGCGCGAATTTGCAAAATCGCCGATAGTGGCAGACATCCGGCACAAGGGTCTGCTGGCAGGTATAGAGCTGGCAAGAAATGGCAAACCCATTGTCATGCTGAAAAACAAAGAGAGGATAAACTACTTTATCGTGCACGAGTCATTGAGAATGGGAGTGCATCTACGGCCTCTTGGCAACATCATGATGGTGATTCCTCCTCTGGCAATAGGGAGAGAGGACCTTGAGAAGATCATGGACGTCCAGCTTGAGATATTGAGAAAGGTAGAAAAGTTATCGGGCTAGCTGCCTGAGCTCCTTGTATAATGTAGCCTTTGAGACGCCAAGGTTCTTTGCTATTTTTGATTTTGAGTGGTTCTCTGCAAGCAGCGTAATGAGTCTGCTTTTGTCTATCATCTTTTGAGGGCGGCCTATTCCTTTGCCGGCGGCTCTTGCCCTTTCCATTCCGTCTTTTGTCCTCTGCACCAACATCTCACGCTCTCTCTCTGCAACCCATGTCAGGATTCCAATCATTAACTTCCTGATGCTGGGCTCCGTGGTCTGCAAAAATGATTCTCTTGGAGAGCACGAGATAAGCGGAGTGTATTGCTCTATTGCCTTTATTGCATCAAGGGTATCCCAGAAGGTCCTGCCAACGCGGGATAATTCATAAACCAAAATTGCATCGACTTGTGCCGTTTTAACAAGGTTGAGCATTTCATTAAATCCGCGCCGTTGTGTTGCCGGGATCTTGCCGCTGACCGCAGAATCTTCAAAAAAGTCAAGGATCTGGTACTGGTGCTCATGGGCCCATTTTTCAAGAACCAGTTTTTGGTTCTGCACTGTCTGCTCTTCGGTGCTTACCCGCAGGTACGCAAACGCGTATTTCATGGACTGATCTACAAGACATGGCTTAACAGGGGCTTTGTCAAAAAAATTGTTCAAAAAGGGTAATGTCATTAAATGAACGCTTGTGCTGCAGATGGCAAAAAATAAAGGTAAAAAAATGGAGCTAGTTTTTTGACAGTTTAGAAACGGGTCCCTTGATGAACTGGTTTGCCAAGGCTTCGTAAAGACGGAAATCGTTGTTTATGCTTTTGACAACCAAACAAAAATGATCTATCAATAATTGGCAGTTTTTGACAGTCCGGACCCCTACTTTTTGTTGCAAAAATGTTGAAAAAACAGCAGACAGCCAAGCACAGTCTGGCTGATTTTTTGAATAACGATCAGCGGTTCTGACAGCCTGTCTTTCCTTGTAGTCAGGCCGAAAACCCTTTGGCAGATGGTTTGTGCTTGTTTTCAGTAATGTTTCTAAATTCGAATTTAGAAATATCGTGCTCCAGATGCCAGTTGTAAACCAAAGTTTTAATTACCAGTTTACAACATCGACTGACAAAATGTCAGATTCGGCATTTATCCGCGATTGCATGCAAAAGGTCCTTGCCGGCGGTTCTGTTACCTTTAAAGAAGCCGAGCAGCTGCTGGCTACCTGCGACGTCATGGCACTTGCCGAATGTGCCAACACTATCACCCGGGCCTTTAATGGTGATACGGTGGATGTCGAAGCCCTGATAAATGCAAAATCCGGCAAGTGCCCGGAGGACTGCTCGTTTTGCGCGCAGTCTACTTTCTATGAAACTGGCATTTCCAAGTATCCTCTTCTTCCTGTTGAAACAATAATTGAAAATGCAAAGAAGGCCAAGGAAGCCGGGGCGACAAGTTTCTGCCTTGTATGCGCCTACAGATCGCCTCCCGAAAAGGACTTTCAGCAGATATGCGATACTATAAGCGAGATCAGGTCAAAAGTAGACATCGAGGTCAACGTTTCACTTGGGTTCATGACGCCCGAGAGAGTACATAGGCTAAAGGAGCTTGGCGTCAAGCGCTACAACCACAACCTCGAAGCCGCAGAGAGCTACTTCTCCAAAATATGCAACACCCATGACTTTGCAGACAGGGTCAACACTGCAAAAATCGTCAAAGAGGCGGGGCTGGAACTATGCTCGGGCGGCATAATCGGCATGGGCGAAAGCCCGGGACAAAGGCTGGAACTTGCGTTCTCGCTTGCATCTTTGCACCCTGACGAAGTTCCAATCAATATCCTAATTGGCAGAGAAGGAACCCCTATGGCAGGATTTGAGCCAATAGATCCGCTTGAGGCCATCAAGACCATTGCTGTATGGCGATTCATAATGCCAAAGACGATACTAAAGATCGCCGGCGGGCGCGAGGTGCACCTCAAGGACAAGGACAGGCTAGCCCTCAAGGCAGGTGCAAATGGCATAATCACAGGCGGCTACCTCACGACCGGAGGAAATGCGCCAAACAGGGACATTGCGATGATAAAAGAGATTGGCCTCAAAGCATAATTTTGTAAAAGAAAGCCTTAATTCTTTTGAAAAAAGCGACCTTTACCGCCACTTGAGAACGGTTGAAGTCAAGGGGCCTACAGCCATAGTTGATGGAAGAGAGGTTGTCCACCTCTGCTCAAATGACTACCTCGGGCTGTCTCAAAATAATCAAGTCATCAAAAAAACTATCGAGGCATTGCAAGAAGTCTCGCAGTGCAGCTCAAGGCTCATTGCCGGCAACCACCCAAAGATGATGGAACTTGAAGAGATGCTTGCTAGTCATCGCAGGACCGAATCCGCGCTTGTCTACCCAACAGGATATGCTGCAAACCTTGGGGCGGTAACGGCAATTGCAGACAAAGATTCAACGATATTTAGCGACGAACTAAACCATGCAAGCATCATTGACGCATGCAGGCTGAGCGGCGCGGCAATCAAGGTCTTTCGGCACAATGACACTGATCATCTGGCAAGCCTGATGAATCAAGGGAATGGGAGAAAAATTGTGATAACTGAAGGCATTTTTAGCATGGATGGCGATATGTCAGAGCTAAAGGAAATTTGCACCATAGCCAGAAAGCACGACGCGATTACCATAGTTGACGATGCTCATGGAGATTTTATCGCCGGCCCGGACTTTGCAGGAATTCCTGCAAAATTCAGAGTTGAAGTAGACATACATATCAGCAGCATGAGCAAGGGTCTCGGATGCTTTGGTGGATACGTTGCAACTACAAGGTCATTGAGAGAACTGCTGATAAATAAGTCTAGGCAGTTTATCTACACCTCGGCGCTGCCCAGTCATCTTTGCTCTGCCG
>JAJPDY010000099.1 GCA_023252395.1 Nitrososphaera sp.
AGCGTCAACCAGCTGCCATCCATAGTAAACATGCAGTACATGAAATCATGATGATACAAGGCGGCCTGCGCCCTTAAGAGTTTAAATAAAGTATAGGCGGCAATTTAAAACGCATTGGCTGCTGCCAGAAAGGCAAGGATCGAGAGGGTCACAAAAGAGACCGCTGTCACTGTCGAAGTCAACATTGACGGCGCCGGCAAGACCAACATCAAGACTGGCCTTTCATTCATTGACCACCTCATTACGGCCATTGGCAAGCATGCCATGATCGATATCACGCTATCTGGCAAGTCAAACGACGGCATCGTGCATCACCTTGCAGAGGATGTCGCGATTGCGCTTTCCCAGACTATAGACAAGGCACTTGGCGACAGGGCAAGGTTGAGAAGATTTGGCTATGCCGTTGTTCCGATGGACGAGGCACTTGCTTACGTGTCGATAGACTTGGTGAAGCGCCAGTTCCAGAATGTACAGCTGAAACTGACGCGAGACAGCATAGAGGGGGTGCCAAGGGAAGACCTTGAGCACTTTGTCAGGTCGCTTGCCCAGAACCTCAACGCGTGCACCCACATGGTGGTGCACTATGGCGACAACGACCACCACAAGGTTGAGGCAACCCTCAAGGCATTTGCAGTCGCGCTCAGGATGGCCTGCGAGATTGACAGCAAGAGAAAAGGAGTGCCAAGCACAAAGGGAGCGATGTAATTGGCAAAAATTGCGATATTTGACTATGGCGCAGGCAACCTCTTTAGCCTGAAATCTGCACTAGAGAGAAACGGAGCCGAGAGTGTCGAGATAATCTATGATTTGAAAGAGCTGCCAAAGTATGATGGGCTTGTGCTTCCAGGTGTTGGCAACTTTGACCCGGCCATCAAGTCGATAGAGGGCAGTGCGCAGCACCTCGACAAGGCAATCGACAGCGGAATGCCGGTGATGGGCATCTGCCTCGGGATGGAAATGCTCTTTGACAAAAGCGAAGAGGGCAAAATGGAAGGGCTGAGAATCCTTGACGGCGACGTGGTGATGCTCCCAAAGGGCAAGGTCAAGATCCCGCACATGGGATGGAACAACCTCCAGATAAAGGGCGACAGCAGGTTTCTCAAGGGGGTCAGAGACGGCTCGTGGGTTTATTTCGTCCACTCGTACCGCACGGTGCCGAGGCAGCGCAAGATAGTGGTTGCAACTTCTGACTATGGGGTGAGCGTGCCGGCAGTCATTGAAAGGGACAACCTGATAGGAGTCCAGTTCCACCCAGAAAAGTCAGGCGACGTAGGCTCCATCATGATAAGGAACTTTCTCAAAATTTGCGATAGCGAGTCAACATGAGAGTTATTGCCGCAGTAGACATCATGGGCGGAAGCGTAGTCAGGCTTGTCAAAGGAGACCCTGCCAACAAAATAGTCTACAGCAGCGATCCGGTAGAAACTGCGAAAAAATGGGAGGCCGCGGGCGCGGACATGCTGCACATAGTCGACCTTGACGCGGCATTTTCATCAGGCAGCAATTCAGAAGTTGTTGCAAAGATAGCAGGGGCAGTAAAGATACCTGTCGAAGTTGCAGGCGGCATCAGGTCTCAAGAAGCTGCAGAGAGCATGCTTGGAAAAGCAGCAAGGGTAGTGATTGGAACAATGGCTTATAGCGATCCGGAAGTCGTGAAAAAGCTTGCAAGAAAGAATGCTGGCAGGATAATAATTTCAATAGACCAGAAAGACGGAGTAGTTATGGTGAAGGGCTGGAAAGAGTCTGCAGGCACCAAGGTTGCAGATGCAATATCGCAGTTTATGGCGATTGGAATAGACGAATTTTTGCTTACAAGCATCGAGCGTGACGGGACCCTGCAGGGGCCGGACGTCCAGACGCTTGCAGAAGCAGCCAAGTCAGGCGCAAGGATAATTGCAAGCGGAGGCATTGCAAGCGTTGAAGATGTTGTTAGGGTCAGAAGCGCCGGCTGCAACTCTGTAATTCTTGGCAAGGCAATGTACGACGGCAAGATAAGCATCGAGCGTGCAAAGGCGGTGGCATAATGCTAGCAAAAAGAATCATCCCGTGCCTTGACGTTGACAACGGCAGAGTAGTCAAGGGAGTGCATTTTGCAGAAGTCAAGGACGCCGGCGACCCTGTGGAGCTTGCCAAGAAATACAGCGAGCAGGGTGCTGACGAGCTCGTGTTCTTGGACATTACTGCGTCGCAGCAGGGTAGAGACACGATGAAAAGTGTGGTGAGAAAAGTTGCAAGCGTGATCGACATCCCGTTCACCGTGGGAGGAGGCATCAAAAAGCTCGAAGACGCCAGGGACATCTTGCTCTCTGGCGCAGACAAGGTTTCGATCAACACTGCCGCAGTCAAGAACCCGGAGCTGATAACAAGACTGATGGAGATTTTTGGCAAGCAGTGTGTCGTGGTCGCGATTGACGCAAAAAGAAACTACGATACTGTCAAGGGCAAGACAATATTCAAGGACAACAATGGCAAAAAATACTGGTTTGAGGTCAGGATTTACGGCGGCAAGGAAGGGACCGGCGTTGACGCTATAAAATGGGCAAGAGAAGTCGAGTCGCGTGGAGCCGGCGAAATACTGCTCACGAGCATCGACGCTGATGGCACCGAGAACGGCTATGACATTGAATTGACAAATGCTATCTGCAAGTCAGTCAGGGTGCCCGTGATTGCATCTGGCGGCTGCGGAGAAGCAAGCCATATGCTTGACGTATTCAAAAAAGCTGACGTTGACGCGGCGCTTGCAGCTTCGATATTCCACTACGAAAAGTCGACTGTCGACAAGGTAAAAAGGTACCTGAAGAGAAGCGGCATCAGGATCAGATTATAACCTTCTCATGCACTATTTCAGGCATGGAAATGTTTGGAACAGGCGGCAGGCCGCAGTTTGAAAGCCATCTTGAGAGGCTGAAAGAGCCTGCAAAAACAATAATGGTAGATCTGAGGAAATTTGTGTTGTCGCTTGGCAGCAACGTGATAGAAGAGGTGAGACCGCACAGAGTAGTCTATGCCAAGACCATGAATTTCAGGACGTTTCTTGACATCGAGCCTGCCGGCGACTCGCTTGTATTGTCGATAAGGTCAGGCAGGAGCGCGCCACCAGTGACAGCCACAATCAGGACGGCAGAGGATGCTGAAAGCATAAAAAAGCAAGTAGCTGAAGCCTACCAAAAGATTCAGTAATTAACGTTAAAGTCGGCAAACTCGCCGGCATATTTTTCAAATTTCACGTGGACGTCGTCAACCTGCGCCTTTGGCGGACCGACGTGGCACCACTCTATCACTTCGTTGACGTTTACCTCGTCGCCTTCAAAGATTGCTTCCACGCGCCCGTCATCCAAGTTGCGCACCCAGCCGGCGACTTTATGCCTAGTAGCCACCTGCTTTGTGTTCTGCCGGAAATAGACGCCCTGGACTCTGCCGGTGATAAAGACGTGTGCGCGGATCTTTTTCTTGTTGTCCATCGCCTGCACCCACTCATTCTGGCCCTTGATTTAAAAAATGTTCCCGCCGCTTTTTGCCGGCGGCCGTGGTTAAGCTAGATCTCCGCCTTCTTCTACAAAGAGGTGTTCGTACGAGGTTCCCTTCCTGACAAGCCTGAACTTGCCGTCGCCGTCCTTCATCACTATTGGAGGCTTTGTCTGGCAGTGGAATGGCATGTTGAACACTACAGAGTATGCGCCCACGTTATAGAACGAAACGTATCGTCCAACGTCTGACTCGCTCAGATCAGACACCTTTGAGAGCGGGAAGACGTCGTACGTGTCGCAGAGCCTTCCTGCGAGGTGAGTGTTCTTTACTGTTGTAGTAAGCGCAGTTGTCCTGTCCTTGCTGTCTACCACTGGCACCACCTCTTGCGGGTACTCTTGCTTTAGCAACGCTGCATCAAGCAGTATGTGGTAGCCTGCATCAACAATCACTATCTTGTGTTCATTGTACTCTTTGGTGTTTACTATCCTTGAAACGAGGATTGACGACTCTGCCACCAGGTAGCGGCCGCTCTCAATCATGAGAGTAAAGGTGCCGTGCGTCTCTGCCAGCTGGTTCAGTCTGCCAACGTGGTTCTCTGCCATTTGGGCAGGCGTTGGCACCGGGTCGTTATAGAACACGGGCGTTCCGCCTCCGATGTCAAAGGTGTTTACCTGAAACGCGGGATATTCCTTCTTCATCTTGGTCATGAATGCGTCCATCTTGTCCAGAGCGTGTGTATAGCATGAAAAGTCGGTGATCTGCGATCCGAGGTGGAAGTGGAACCCTTCAAATTTCAATAGATCACTGCCCATGATGTGCTTTACCATCTTTGTCGCGCTGTCTATAGTACCGCCGTTGAATGGCACCCCGAACTTGCCGTTTCTGTATGACGCGCGAACCTCGGCTTTTACGCCTACTTCAGGGTTCACGCGAATCATTGTCAATGGTCTGACTCCAATCTTGCTTGCAGCCTTGGCTAGGTTTGCCATCCCGTTGAAAGAACTGACGACAACCCTGCGGACTCCGCTTTGCAGCACCTCAAGGTACTCATCCGGCTCCTCTGTGACGCTTGTGTAAATGATGTTCTCCGGATCTGCCTTGCATTGCTTTACAAAGTGCAGCTCGCCAAGCGACGTCAGGTCAAACGTCATCCCGTCTTTCATGAACGACTTGACCACTGCCGGCGTAAAGTTTGCCTTGATGGAATACGCGACTTTGACTGGACCCTTGAATTTTGAATAAGCGCCGTGCAATTCCTTGGCCTTTGCGTGCAGCGTGTCTTCGTCTACAAGGTAGAGTGGCGTGCCGTATTCTGCTACTAGCTTGCTGATGTCAAAAGGAGTGACAAAGCGATTTAGAGCGGCTGTTGTTGGTTTTTCTACGAGTTGAACCTGTGAATTTTCAACCAATTTCTTTTAGTTAGGTTTATCATAAAACCAATAACTTAAAAACATTGCCCCCGGCGCGACCGTTTTGTATGTCTGGAGATTTTCAGACAAGCATTGGAAAAATTTTTGCATCAACAAAAAAGAGAAAGGAAACGGTTACCGGTAGTACTGGACTGTGACTTTTTCTCCCGGCTTGCCTTCTCTTTGCGTCTTTATCTTCTTCACAGCTTCTTCAAAGTGGCGCATCATTACGTGCGCTTCTGAAGCGTGCTTTGCTGCTTCTTCCGGCGTTGGATACTTTGCTAGGTATTCGTGGAGCACTAGCGACACTGCGGTGTTTGCTACTGCGCTCGTGTCTGCGCCGCTAAAGCCTTCTGTGAGCTCGGCAACCTTGACAAAGTC
>JAJPDY010000100.1 GCA_023252395.1 Nitrososphaera sp.
ATTATGCACGCCGACATCATGATCGGCGACTCGCACATCATGCTAGGGGAAGAGAATCCACAGATGAACCAGCTATCGCCCCAGTCTCTTAATGGGACTGCAAGCGGCCTATACATATATGTCAAGAATGTCGACAAGGTCTTCGACCAAGCGGTCAAGGCCGGCGCGACAGCTGACATGCCGGTGACGGATATGTTCTGGGGAGACCGCTTTGGGCACGTAAAGGACCCGTTTGGTCATAGCTGGGGCATCGCGACTCGCAAGCGCAACCTGTCTGCAAAAGAGATGAAAAAGGCGGCAGACGAATGGTTCGCACAGCAGGCAAAGCAACAATAGCACAAGCTTAAAATCACCTATCGGCGGGGCTTTTCACTGGAAGATAAATGGGCAAGAGAACACTCGTCCGCAGAAGGGGCCGCGGAGGCAAGCAGTTCCGCGCAATCATTGTAGGCAAGATTGCGCCAGCAAAGTACCCCAATTTCAAGATAGCAGAGCATCACACAGGTAAAGTAGTTGACATTGTTCACGAGCGGGGGCGCGACGCACCGCTCGCAAAGATCCAGTTTGACGACGGCAGGTATTCCTACGTCCCGGCGCCAGAAGGCACCATAGTTGGAAGCACCATAGAAACAGGCACAGGCACTGCCGCAAAGGCAGGCAACATACTGTCCCTTGAATCTGTCCCAGACGGCACCATCGTCTGCAACATTGAAAAGAACGCCGGCGACGGTGGCAAGCTGATAAAGGCGGCAGGCTCTTCCGCAACCGTGTTTGCGCACGGCACCGAGGGAGTCACGATAAAGTTCCCATCAGGCAAGTTCCTCACGCTAAACTCAAAATGCAGGGCAATGGTCGGCGCAATTTCAGGAGCCGGAAGGAAGGAAAAGCCGTTCTTGAAGGCAGGTATTCGGGCAAAGTACATGCAGGCGCACGGCAGGCTGTACCCGACTGTCAGGGGTATCGCCCAGGCAGCAGTCTACCACCCGCACGGAGGAGGCAGGCACCAGCACATCGGTCGCCAGTCTTCAGTTGGAAGGACAACCCCGCCAGGGCGCAAGGTGGGCAACATTGCTCCTAGAAAGACCGGCCGTGGCAGGATAAAAGACCCGAACCAGATGAAGTAGGAAAGGCTTTCTTTCCCCTTTTTCTCCTTTTTATGGTAAACTTTTCGTAAAGCCTATATTCCATTTGCCTGTTACCGAGGTTAGGCAAGACATGAAAGCCGAGCAGTTTGCAAAGAACGTATTGGCGCTTAACCCGCAGATCAGGTTTGCAGGAGTTACCGAAAAATCAGGCCACCTACACGCAGGCACAATGAGGGACGGGACAGAAGAATACCTCAAGGGCAGGAACACAGAGATCAGCTTTGCCCAGTCCGCATACATTGTCGACCTGCGCAAAATGTTCACGCAGGAGCTGGGCAGCCTAAAGGCAGTCACCTACATTTACGGCAAGGTAAAGCTTGTCAGCATCCCGGTCAAGGAGCATATACTGGTTCTATCCACTGAAGCAGGGATCAACACCGACGATCTGGTCGAGAAAATAATTGAATACATAAAGTCAGTCGAGTCAGAGCTGTCGCTCTACCCTCCAAGCAACGTTGTAAACGAGGAAAAGAAGGAGGCGCTGCGCAACCTGCACCACTCTGGGATTTCAGAGGAGCTGATTGCAGAGCAGCTCGACTTGGACGTCAACACGGTAAAGATGCTGATAACAGAGATAAAGTGATCAGCCTATCCCCTTGAACTGCTCTAGCGACTTCCACAAATACCATGTGGCAACGCTCCTGTAAGGCTTCCACGGCTGCGCAATGTTTTGCATCGCAGCAGGCAACGGAAGCTCGGACAGCGAATATGTTTTTTGCATCGCTCGCCTGAGCCCGAGGTCGCCTACAGGCAGGATGTCCGGCCTGCCAAGGCAAAATATCAGAAACATTTCAGCAGTCCACGGGCCGATGCCCTTTACCTGCACCAGTTGTTCAATTACCTGATCGTCTGCCATCGATGTCAATAGATCAAGCTTTAGCCTGCCGTCTGACACATGTAACGCAAGGTCCTTCAGGTACTCTATCTTTCTTGCAGAGAGGCCGGCTGCACGAAGGTTCGCGCTGTTTGTAGCCAAGAGCTGCGCCGGCTCTGGAAAGCTGCCGTAGATCTTGACGAACCTGCCGTATATTGCGTCTGCCGCGCTACCCGCGAGCTGCTGGTATATTATTGCCTCAACAAGCGACTGGAATGGATCCTTGCGCTTCTTTATCTTGCAGGCGCCGACTGACTGGATTATCACGCCAAGCCGGGCGTCAGAAACTGAAAGATGTTCTAGAGCGCCGGCCAGCTCTCTGCGATTCAAAACGCGGGGGCGCAAAGATTCCAATTGATGATACAATATCCTGCAGGATTAAAAATCTATATCGACAGCGATTCTAGCACTGCGGAAAAGCTTGCAGTAGTCTGATCCAGCTTGTAAGATCTAAGCGCGGAAACGACTCTGTCCCTGTCAGGCGCTCCAAGGATCTTCTTTATCCTGTCTGCCACCGCGCTATAGAGGAATATCGACTGCGCCGCGGCAGTTACGTTGCAGGTCTTCCTTGCAGTGCTAGCGCTTTCAAAGTCGATTATGCAGGGCGTGTCTGACATGATCACGTGCCTGTCCAATCTGCTCAGCTCGCCGTGGTCAAGGCCGGCAAGATCAAGGGCGTGGCACTGCTCAAGCACCGACCTTGTCATGCTGCGCGCCGAGTCTTTTGATGCATTGTTTGCCCACTCGAATATGCTCTGTCCGTCTGCAAACTCCATCGCAAGCAGGTTCTTTGTATATCCTTCAAGCTGCGGCCCGACTCCGGCGGCGTTTGCCGCCTTGTGAAGGCGCGCCTCTTCGTCCATGCTTTTCCTGTCTGCGTCTATCCGCCTTATCTTGAGCGCGCATGTCTTGCTGCCTATTTTCGCCTTGACTACTAATCCAACGCAGCCCTTGCCGGCTACTGGCGTGCCGCTCAGCATGGTCTTGCCGCCAAGCATGATTGAAGTTATTCCAAGCGACTTCATCTCGGATATCCTCTCCGCGTACTCCTCGGCCACAAATCGAGGGTAGGATATTACCGGCACGAGCCGGGGCGACTCTATGTCAAGCTCGTCCGAAAATGAGATGTTCTGTTGAGACAATTTCGCCGGCAGCCTCCAATGCCAGCCCCTTGATTTTCTGGTTTCCGCTGTAAATTTTGAGCTTCTTTTTGTCCGCTATCAGGTCCTTTGCGACTCCGCTGTTTTCGATGTTCTTTTGCAATAACGACTTTACAAACTGCCTTGCGTCCGTGGCCTTCCTGTCTACCAGCATCACGACTCTCATCTCCTTATCCACCCATGTCACGAGCGGCCCCTTGCGGTTAGAGATAAAGCTTGCAGTGTCGCTTTTTCTGAAAATTTCCGGCCCCTTCCTTTTCACATAAGGCGGTAGCGTTATGGATTCTAGCAAAAATGCGAGCGCGGCAGAGTTCTTTTCATCTGTAATACACGAGCTGCGAAGGACTGAAAACCCTGCAATTTCCAGCTGCTTTGCTATGGCGTTTACGCTCCTCTTTAGCTGGCCCCAGATGATGTCGGGGCTTCTCTCCTTGTGCGTAAACTCAATTATCAAGACGTTTGGGTACAGCTTATTTGCTGCAGGGTTTTTCTGCGCTTTAAAGAACTGGAGCGACGGCCTGTCCAGAAATGCCCTTGCTGCCAACATGAATTTGCCCACGCTTTCTGGAGAAATCGCGGTTCCAAGGTTCCTTCTGCTGTCAACAGGATCTATGATTATTACCGGGCTCAAAAAGGTCTTGACAACATCAGGGTCATAGCTGTCGTTGATGGCTATCACCTGCCGCTCCTTCATGTCTGCCGCCGCGCGCAGGACGTTTTCAAGCGATCCGTATTTTAGCACAAGCACTTCTGAAACGTAGCCGCTAAAGCCACCTGTAGAGATTTCCGCGCCGTATATCCCGGCAGACTTGAAGAACTTTTTCAAAAGCCTTACCTGATCCCTTTTTTCATCATCAAGATTCTTGCTGACATATTCTGTGTGAAACGGCGACCTGTCGGCCGCGCTCTGCCACTTGCCCTGCTCGACGTCATAGCATGGAACGATATTGACCCTCACATCTCGGACAAACGCTTCGACATAAGGATGATCGGAATAGCGCAGTTTTGGCTTGTAGTTCTTGAGTGCTTTTTGCCCAATGTCTCTGCCCATCTTTTCAAACTCTTCAATGCCTACCGACGTCCTGACCTTGAAGAATATGTCAATGTCTGCGTCGCCTCTCAGCCACGTGCCCTTTGCAAACGAGCCGCCAAACACCACGCCGGTCACCGAGCCGTCGACTTGGCTCTCAACCAGCCTCTTTGCCTCATTTGCCACTGCCGATATCTTTTTTGCTTCGCTCTCAGTAGGCTTGCAGAGCGGCAGCGCTTTGGCGGCAACTGGGCTAATGTCTGGCATCTTGTATCATTTCTTGGCTTCCACGGTATAAATGTTCGAGTAAACCGGGCCGGAAGGCGTGAGGTCGCTTTTCTTGAGGTGCACCTTTTCAATGAGGTCAGAGCCAAACGTCTTGCTCTCGTATTTTGCGGAAATATTGCCAATGCTTGCGGGGCCGGCCTTTACCCTGAAAATAGTCATGTGCGGCGAAAACGGCTTGTCTGCGCGAAAGCCAAGCTCGGCCATTTTTGCAATGACTTTGTTTGCAAGCGCGACCAGCTTTTGGCCGCCTGCCTGATCGACTCCCATCCATATTATCTTGGCCGCGTCCGGCCTTGGGAACGCGCCCACCTGCTGGTACGTCAGCGTGAACGGCTCGAATTTCAGTTCCTGCATTTTTGACTTTATCTTGCCTGCGTCAACGTCGGTTATTTCGCCAAGAAAAATAAGGGTAAAATGGAAATTTTGCTGCTCTACCGGCTTGACGTCCCTTGGCTTCCATCCTGCGGCTGACGATATTGCATTCTGCAGCCTGCCGATTGCGTCGCGCGACTCTACATCAACGGCGATAAAGGAACGCATTGCCAACTTACCGCCGACTGATGATTATATTTACATGTCGTGCTCTACTTTTTGGTGCTCGCCCAGCTTGTCAAGGCTGTCAAACGCCTTGTTGCAGATGTCGCAGGTGAGCGGGTTGAGGTTTGTGTCGTT
>JAJPDY010000101.1 GCA_023252395.1 Nitrososphaera sp.
GGCAAAAACACGCAGGGCGAGGAAACCAGAAAGTTGCAGTACACTGGCGGCTCTTCCTACATTGTGTCGCTGCCAAAAAAATGGATTCAAGACCTTGGCCTCAAGCAAGGTGACCATGTAGTCATCGTGAGGCAGGGCAACTCTATGCTCCAGATAGCGCCGGCGTCAAAGAGGGTGGCAAAGGAGCAAAAGGAAGCCACGATAGAGGTGGCAAAGGACAACAACCCGTACTTTATTGCGCGAAAATTGATCGCGCTTTATTTCCTTGGCTTTAACGTCATCAACATTGTCCCAAAGGAAGACAGGCTGCTTGTCGACCAGAGGGAAGTCATAAAGAGCATCGTCCGGCGCGTCCTGATGGGCACAGAGATAATCGCAGACTCTGCTACTGGCATAACCCTTCAGGTGCTGATAAACCTGCTTGACCTGTCTGTCGACGCAGCTTTCAAGCGAATGCTGCTTATCGCAAAGTCGATGTACCGCGACACGCTCCTTGCTCTAAAGGAAAATAACGTCGAGCTTGCAGAAGAAGTGGTCAGGTCAGACGACGAAGTAGACAGGTTCAGCTTTTACATTGTCAGGCAGCTGAAAATTGCAATCAAGAATGAGCATCTGCTAAAAGAGATAGGGCTCGAAGAGCCGCGAAACTGCCTCGGCTACCGGCTGATAGCCAAGTCTGTCGAGCGCGTCGCAGACCATGCCGTGATAATCGCAAAGGATATCATTGAGATGCGCCAGCCACTCAACAAAGAAGTGGTTGACAAGATATCTGCCATGAGCTATTTTGCCCTTGAAGTGCTCGACGACGCGTGCCTGTCGATGTTCAAGCGCGATTATGAAGCGGCAGACAGGGCAATAGAAAAGGCGCGCAAAATAGACGAAATGGAAAAGGCGATAATGCGCGCAGTGTCCAAGCCCCGCGACATCAACGAGCTGTACAGGATAAAGCTGATAACAGAGAACATCCGCAGGGTTGCGGAATACGCAAGCGACATTGCCGAGATAGTGCTGAACATGACTGTGCAGCATACGCTAAGAAAAGGCTAAATCGGCCTCACGCGTTGGAAAGTTCCAATGTCATACTGCGAGCTTTGCGGGCGCACGACTTCCGAAAAGAAAATGGTAATAGTTGACGGCACGGTGTTCAACGTTTGTGTTGCATGCTCCAAGCACGGCAAGCCGTACGCGCCGGGGCAGGCTCTTGCCAAGAGGAAAAAGCTGGCGGCTGCCAAGCCACAGAAAAGGATCGGGCTTGCAGACGAAACCATGCTTGCTCCTGATTTTGCGGGCAGGATAAGGGAAGCTCGGATGAAGATGGGTCTGACGCATGAGCAGCTGGGCATGAAAATGAATGAAAAGGCGCAGCAGCTGAGGAAATTTGAGACAGGCGCGCTCAAGCCGGACGAATTCCTTGCAAAAAAGCTGGAGCGGGTCCTTGGAATAAAGCTGTACGTCAGCGCTGATGAACAATAATGGCGGATCTTAGAAAGGCGATCCTGGTAACGTACCCGGTCGAGCAGGTGATAAAGGAAGCAATATCGCTTGCGGACGCGGCCGGCTACTCTATAATCAGGTCGGTGACCCAGCGTCAGATCACAAAATCCCGGTACGGAGTTGGGCGGGGGAAAGCCGAGGAATTGAAGGGGCTCGTGGAAGAGTTAAAGCCGGACGTCATAATTTTTGACGAAGTGCTCAAGCCGACTCAGCTGTACAACCTTGCAAGCCTGTGCAAAGTCGAGATAGTCGACAGGGAGCGGCTGATACTTGAAATCTTTGAGCTTCGCGCCAGCACCACAGAGTCGCAGATCCAGATCAAGCTTGCGCAGTTGCGCTACGACATGGCAAGGGCGCGTGAAAAAGTCAGGCTTGCAAGGGCGGGCGAGCAGCCGGGATTTTACGGCCTTGGCAAGTACGAAGCAGATGTCTATTTCCTCGACATAAGGAGGAGGGCGGCGGTTCTCAAGAAAAAGCTGGAAAAAGAGGAGACAAGGAGGCAGCTTCACCGGAACCAGCGGGCAAGGGCCGGCCTGCCCACGGTTTCGCTTGCTGGGTACACGTCGGCAGGCAAGACCACGCTTTTTAACGCGCTCACCGGCGAGACCAAGGTCACCGGCCAGGGCGTCTTTACCACGCTGTCGACGTTTACGCGATCAATTGACCTGCAGGGCAGCAAGGTGCTAATCAACGACACGGTCGGCTTTATCAGCAAGCTGCCAGCCTACATGATTGACGCGTTCAAGTCAACGCTTGACGAGCTGACCTACGCAAGCCTCGTGCTTTTGGTGCTTGACACAAGCGAGCAGGTGGACGAGATAGCCATAAAACTTGCCAGCTCACTTGACGTGATTAAAGAGTTTGAAGTGCCAGACACGAGGATAATCTACGTGCTGAACAAAGTCGACCTGACAAGCGTAGAAGACGCGTTTGACAAGGCCGGCCAGCTTGGAATTTTGGACACAAAGCGCGCTATTCCAGTATCAGCCAAGACCGGCTACAACATCAACCAGTTAAAGAACATGACAAGGTCGATGCTGTTTAAAGCTGAATCATGGGATGAAATTTCAGGCAGGCAGGCGGAGGAAGGGGCATGAAAATCTCGGTGCTCAGGATCGGCCACCGGCTCGTGCGCGACGACAGGGTGACAACCCATTCCGCCCTTGTCGCAAGGGCGTTTGGCGCAGACAGGATATACATGACTGGAATCGACCAGTCAGTCAGCGACACTGTTGCAGGAGTGGGCAAGAGGTGGGGCGGGCCGGATTTTGAAGTCGAGGTGATATCTGACTGGAAGGCGCTTGCAAGGAGCTGGAAAAAAGAGGGCGGCAAGATTGCCCACCTTACGATGTACGGCATCAACATCGACGACGCAGTTGAGCCTATGCGCAAGGAGGACAAAATCTTGGTGATAATAGGCGCTGAAAAAGTACCGAGGGAGGCGTACGATCTTGCCGACTATAACATCGCGGTTGGCAACCAGCCGCATTCTGAAATCGCGGCGTTGGCGATTTTCTTGGACAGGATGTTTGCCGGGCGGCAGTTCAAAAAGGAGTTTGCCGGCGGCAGGCTAAAGATCGTCCCGGCTGAAAAGGGAAAGCAGGTCAAGGAAAACAAGTAATCCTTTTAATGCGTTGTGTTCTGCTGCAAAACAGTGATGACACTAACCTGCGCCGATCGCCCATTCAGCGAAATGACGAAATGCACCTCGACTGACACATTGTGTCCATAGGTGCACATCACTCTTTCTTTTTACCACAATACTCCACGAGGCTATCCTCGATAAAGTAAGACCAGCCCTTGCTGTGCAAGTCGTACCACCGGCTCTTTGGGTCAAAGCCCGTGTGTACAAGCGTGACTTTTGTCTTGTTTCCGTCTACAATGTCCAGCGTCCAGGTGACCACTGTATTTGGAAAGTTTGGGTCAGACTTGTTGACCCATGAATACGATATTTTCTTGTTTGGTATTATCTCCAGAATCTTGCCTTCCACCCTGTGGTTTTCCTTGCCGTCTTCATAGAACTTGAACTGCAAAAAGCCGCCCACCTTTGGCTCTAGCTTGGCCTGATCCGGGAACCATTGCGTCAGCTCTTTTTCGTCAGATATCGCCCTGAATACTATTTCAGGAGGCGCGTCTATCACTATTGTTTTTCTTATCTCCCCATTCATTTTCTCCTACCTGCCCTTGCAGTGGTTTGCAAGTTGGTCAATAAAATGAGACCATCCTGCCTCCAAAGTCATGCCCGATTCGATGTCCTTCTGGCTGGGCTTCTTGAATCCAGTGTGCACCAGCGTAACTCTTGTTTTGCCACCATCCACCGGCTCTAGAGTCCACGTGACTACTTCATTTGAATCCGGGGCGGAGTCAAACTTCCACGAATATGACAGCTTTTTGCCCGGGGTTATTTCCAGTATCTTGCCGCGCATCGTGTGTTTTGCACCATCGGGCCGGAGGAACTTGAACTCTACAGAGCCTCCAACCCGCGCTTCCATTATTGCCCCTTGGTTTGGGAACCACTGAGTGAGCTCCTTTTCATCCGTCAGCGCCTTGAAAACGACCGCGGGTGACGCGTCGATAACTATGGTTTTTTTAATTTCTTCAGTCATTTCCTTTTTGACTCCTTGTTCTCCACGTACTCTTTTAGGCTGCGCAG
Organism: Nitrososphaera sp.; assembly: GCA_023252395.1. Taxonomy (GTDB): domain Archaea; phylum Thermoproteota; class Nitrososphaeria; order Nitrososphaerales; family Nitrososphaeraceae; genus Nitrososphaera. The sequence continues at coordinate 4,148 of JAJPDY010000101.1, forward strand.
CCTGTCGTCCCAGAACAGGTCAAAGAACTGCATCATCTCTGACATCGCATCTTTGTTGACAGAGTAGAACCGGTTCTGGCCCTGCTTGTGCTCGCTTACAAGGCCGGCGTCCCTGAGCACTTTCAGGTGCGTCGACAGTGCAGGCAGCGTGAAGTGAAAGTGTGTCGCTATCTCGCTTGGCGTTTTCTCGCCGTCTTTTAGCATCATCAGCATCTGCCGGCGGCTGTCGTCGGCGATGGCTTTCCATGGCGAACCCATGCCGATTAAACAATTAAGCAATTATTTAAATGTTTAACTACTGCTTCATGAGAGCGACTATTGCCTGCGCGATCTCGGATTTGCTAAAGAGCAGCTTTATCGAGTCATCCTTGCGTTTTTTTGCCGGGTTCAGCTCCAAGATATTGAGCTGGCCATCCACCAGAAATTCTATGTGCAGGGATTTTCTTGCAATGCTCGCGTTCCTCACGCCAAAGCGCCGGTTTACAAGGCTGTCTGGGCTGCTGGGGTCAAGCGATGTCAGCCTGCTCACCGCGTCGACAAACAAGTTGAGCAGGGCAAAGAGCTGGTCTGGCTGCTTTTTTTCCCCATCTTTGTCTTGGGCTATTCCCCACTTTACCTTGCTCTTTGTCATTGACGCAAGGCTGTCAAACCTCTTCACGTACTCGCCAAACACCGACTCCATCTTGACATCAACCACGTGATCTTTTGACCTGGAAAACTGCGAAGTCACCTTCTGGTCTGTAAACTCCATCCCGCGGTACCTGGCGTAGAGCAACGGCTGGCCGTATTTCACCACGTAGGCTTCGCAGCCCTCTATCTGCGAAATAAGGTCAAGAAAGTAGTTCTTTGATGTCGGGTTCTTTACTGCCGCGTTCATCTTGGCTATTATCATGAGCTTGAGAAGGTCCCTAACAAAGTCGTCCGCGTATTTGGGGAATTCCTCAAAATCATAGCGGACCTCCTCCACCACCAAGACAGTATTGCTACCTGAT
>JAJPDY010000102.1 GCA_023252395.1 Nitrososphaera sp.
CCTTACACGATGGTCAGGGTGTCATGGATATACAAGCCCAAGATGTCAGACACCGGCCTATATTTTAGCAAGTGGGGGCGGGTGTCGGAACTTACAAACCAGCACCTCAATTCGCTAATATCGTATTACACCGGCTTTGAGACAGAAGTGATGAGGACGGGCAACTCTGGCGAGCACTGCATGTCGCTCAAGCTGGCAGAACTACTGACGTTTTCATCAGGCTATTCTATAGAGCCCTATGAAATTGTGAACATCCTAGAAGAGTTTGGAGGCATCATCCCCACGATGCACCAAGACGCCATGGACCAGGGCATAGAGGTAATGCAGGTTGAAACGCGCAACCCGCACTTTCACGAGGACAAGGGCGAAGATCACCTGAAGGAGATGGTGATGGGGTCGCTAGGCTCGATATACCACAGCAAGATATGCCCGCCAAAGCTTCGCGAAAAGATACTGGAATCTCTGCGCGGCAAGAGCATGATAGAAGACGGGCAGCAGGAGCCGCCGGCGCCACTCAAGATAGAGCCGTTCAAGGACATCGACATCAGGCAGTTTGCAAAAGCTCTAAACAAGGCCGGCACGTACGCCCAATGATGCCAGGACTTGCAGCGTTTGACATGGACGGGACACTGATCCAAGGAAGGCTGGTGTTTGCCCTTGCAGACAGGTTCGGGCTCTCTGGCAGGGTTACGGAGATACAGTCAAGCGGCATGCCGGGGCACGAGCAGACAAAGGCAATAGCAGCGCTCTTTGAAGGATTGACAAAAAAAGACGTACAAGACGCAATAGAGTCGATCCCGCTTGTCAAGAATTGTGAACAGGCAATTGCAAAGCTAAAGGAGAATGGCTGCAAGATCGGAATAATAAGCGACAGCTATACTGTTGCGGCAGGCTCCGTCGCGGATCGCCTGCAGCTTGACTTTGTGGCAGCAAACGAGCTTGAGATAATTGGCAACAAAATTACAGGCAAGGTTGGGATGCCCCTTGGCTGGGAGCAGATTGGCTGCTTTTGCAAGATATCTGTTTGCAAGCGCTACCATCTGGAAAAGTTTGCCCATAAATTTGGAGTGCCTATTGAAAATACGCTGGCAATAGGCGACACAAAGTCAGACATTTGCATGGTGCAGCGCGCCGGCGTTGGCATTGCGTTCATGCCAAAAGACGCAGAAATAGCAAAAGCAACCAACAAGATTATCCGGGACTCTGATCTATTGAAAGTTTTAGAATTTGCTGCATAAATGTTTTTAAATTATTAATGGGTAGTTAATGCGGTTGAAGTCGAATTCTCTGCCCTCGGGTAGTGGAATTTGGCTTTTGAATTTGGTTAGATAGAATATGTGTGGAATAGCTGGCATTTTGAGCAAAAACGGTGAGAACGTCGTGCCGCTTGTTGGAACGATGCTTTCTTGCATGGTGAACCGTGGACCTGACGGCGCCGGTCTCGTGGCGGACGGCCGTATCGTAAAGTCCAACTCTATTGCGGCTCTCCAGTCGCAGTTTCAGACGGTGACTGCAAAAAGCGCGCTTGGACATACCAGGCTTGCAATAGTTGGCGGAACCTGCGGGGCGCAGCCATTTAGCAGCTGCGACGGCAGGCTTGTGCTTGAGCACAACGGCGAGATCTACAACTACAAAAAGATAAGGAAAAAGCTGGAAGGCCGCCATCACAAGTTCACAACAACTACGGACAGTGAGGTGATAGTGCACCTCCTTGAAGAAAACATTGAGAAAAGCAGCCTGCTTGGCGCAATAAAAAAGACAGTGGCAGAGCTGGACGGCGTGTATGCACTCGCAATTCGCGACGAAAAGACGGGCGAAGTCGCCCTCGTAAGGGACAGAATAGGCGTACGGCAGCTCTACTACGCTGACACGGCCAAGTTTGTCGCGTTTGCGTCAGAGCGCAAGGCGCTGTGGCGTATAGGGATACAGGAGCCGACAAGGCGCATACTCCCGGGCAGCGCGTTGATAATATCGTCTGACGGCAGGATGCAGACCTTCCAAGTGGCGGACCCAATCCCACAGAAAGTCAGGCTTGCATACAAGACGATGGCTTCTGCAGTGGAAGCATACAGAAAGACATTGATGGAGTCTATGGAGAAGCGCACGCAGGACTTCCAGAGAATAGGGATAATCTTTTCAGGCGGAATCGACAGCGTGCTTGTCGCATACCTTGCATCGAAAATGGTGCCCGAAGTTGTCTGCTACACCTGCGGCTCAAAGGGATCTAACGACATCGCCTACGCGCGGCAGATAGCTGAAAAGCTTGGCCTTGAGCTTAAAGTAGCCGAGTTTGACCAAGACGAGGTAGAGCGATTGATCCCCGAAGTCGTCAACGTCATTGAAGATTCTAACGCAGGGCAGGTCGAAGTTGCGCTACCTGTGTACGGGGCGGTCAGGCTTGCGCACAAGGACGGAATAAAGGTGATGCTCACAGGGCAGGGCGCGGACGAGATCTTTGGCGGCTACTCTTGGTACGCCAAGGTTGCCGAAAAGGAAGGCTACCGCAAGCTGCGCCAGCGGATGGTTGAAGACCTGTTGCTCCTGTACAAGGAGACGCTAGAGCGCGAGGACAAGATAACGATGGCCCACAGCATTGAACTCCGAGAGCCGTTCCTTGACTCTGAAGTGATCAGGATGGCGCTTGGTGTAGACATGCGGCTGAACGTAAAGAACGGGCAAGACATCCTTGGCAAGCATGTGCACCGAAAGCTTGCGCAAAAGCTCGGGATACCAAAGGATATTGCGTATAGGGTAAAAGAAGCTGCACAGCACGGCTCTGGCATGCACGACATGATTGACGCGATAGCAAGAAAGCACGGCTTTGACGAGTCGACAATTCCTGCGGCATACCTTGACGAGCTGCGCCTGCGCGAAAGAGTGGGAAGCTCCCAGAGGTACGGCTATCTGTTTGGTGACGAAAAGATATGGATCGCAGAGCCGCACGTGCAGATGTACCTTGACGGCCTATCGAACAAGCCACAGCAGTTCGAGCTTGTGGCGACAACGAAAAAGATTGTCAAGTAAACTTTTGGCTCGACCTGATGCTTCGCGCAATCAGAAAAGGCGCGATCACAAGGGCAGGGATGCTTGCGGCGATAAAAAGTGATTGAAACGGCGCAAGAATGCTTGCGCTCGTTCCTGCTCCTGCTACACCTATCCCAAACAAGGCAGACAGGATGCTGCCAGCGCAGGTCGGGCACCCGACGAAAAGCCCGCAGGTTGCCCCTACCCCTCCAGCAATTGATGTGCTGGTTTTGAGTGACTTTCTCATCCTATACGCAAAGACACTGAGCGCTGCGTTGAATCCGACAAGCAGGGACACAACTGCCGCCAGGATGACGTTGACCGGTATTATCAGTATCAAAAAGTGATCAGTGAAATACAGAGTGAGCATGGGCATGTAGCCGGGGGCGTTGCAACACGGTATAAGGTCAATCGACGGGACTGTGATCCCTTTTTCCGTGAACGACACGTCGGGCCGGTAGACAAGTATCTGTGACAAAAAGCCAAAAAATATGCCGTAGCCGATTGCGGCAACTGCCATTATCTTCCAGTATCCCTTGTTTGCAAAGGCACCGGTGATAAACGACATCAGGCTGCCAGAGCCGGCGGTGCGCACCTGCTCTGAGCGAAAAATGGTGTACGAGCCGTATACCATGGCCGCCATCGAGGCAGCAGTTATGGCAAGCATGGCGTACGCAAGACCGGTCAGCCGCTGCGACTCTATCGGGAGTGGACCATAAGAGGGCGCCGTGAGCCTGGAATAGATAATGAACGCGATGACAAGTGAAAATAAACCTACAAAAAGTATCCTGAATCCGCTTTCGCGCAAGCCTCTCCAGCGTTTATCGTCCATTGCTGACCTGTACAAAACAGAAATGAATGCAAATTAAATCTTATCGGCTTCTGGATAAATCCTTAATTCCCAGAATGTACATAATACACATACAATGCCAAAGAGCCCCTCTGAAGACGAGGAGTACATCACTGCAAAAATAAGTTACGTGGGGTTTGTGGATCAGGTGGGGCTTGAAGGAGTAGTCATACTAAAGTCAGAGGACGGCAAGGAATTTCCGATGCGCGCTTTTTCCGGTGAAGTCGCAAGACACATTTCGCGCTTTCAGGAAGGCGACAAGGGCAGCATCCCGACGATATACAACTTGGTAGAAGAGATAGCAGTCATGCAGGATTTGCTGCTAGTCGAGGTGCGCGTGTACCAGAGCGGCTCGGTGCTACGGGCGAACCTTTATTTCAAAAAGAGGGACGGCGAGCTCATTCTCAGGAACTACCGCGCTTCTGACTCGATAGCATTGGCGGCATACTATGACATACCGATCAAGGTAAGAAAGAACCTGTTTGAAGAAGCCATAGAGCGCTGATCAAGCTCAGAAAAATGTCAGTGTATTCTATTTTAGATGGTTGTACGTTAGCCTGTTTATTCAGCTCTTGGCAGTTATGGACAGATCGTCCATCTGGCTGTACAGCTTTAGAAATCTGTGACCCTTCTCGCTTGTACGGAATGTTTGGGTCGCCGAGTCATAATCGATCAAGCCATTAGCTGACAGGAAGTTAAGATATTCTTTTAGCTGGGCGTATGACAGGAACGCTTTGTACATTATCTTGGTCTTTGTGGCTCCTCCGTTTGCTGCTTCCAAAATGCTAGAAGCAAGTTCTGTTCTACTTCTGTATTTCATTTTTCCCGATCTATAATATACAGCGCGACTATATATGCGCGCCCGATAAAATGTTGTACAACATTATTGATCTTTCAAAGAGGAAGAAGATTTCACAAAACAGAAAAGCTAAATATTTTTCTCAGCCTGATCATGCGACAATGTCTGTCAAATTAAATAAAAAGAGTAGGTGGCATAGATATTGCATGAATCGTTCATTTGCCCACAATTCCATACTTTTCGTCAGAATACTTCCTCTAACATTTCAACTGCAAGTGCAGCCAACAGGACAAAGAACATCTTCTTGCTAGAAAGTAAGAAGGATCTGTTTCTCTTATCCAACATGTGAGAAAGAAAGTTCTGCAGCGCAGGGTAGCCTGATGCTCCTAGCGAATTTACCATTGGCATAGCCAATACGGAAAAAGACTGCATCCATCTTCAC
>JAJPDY010000103.1 GCA_023252395.1 Nitrososphaera sp.
ATCTTTGATTAGCTGGATTTTATCCTGATTTTTAGCATGCTTGGCGTGTCAGAAGCACCTATTGATTATGCTGCAAGCAAGATAGCAACCGGCGTAAAAAACATGCGTGACGGCCTTGACCCGGACATTCTCGCCTACTGGTACAAGAGAATTGAGGACAAGTCGATAGAGGTTGTGCCGCCGCACCTAAAGGACAAGGTCCATTTTGAGCAGGACAGGATACTGTGGATGAAGTTCAAGATGGACGTTTCAAAAAGGGCAGTCCCTTATGTCATGCAGGTGATTGAAGAGTACATCCCCATGATGCCTTACTCGACTGGCTTGTATTTTCGAAAAGTGCAGGAAATACTGACAGACGAGATGAACAAGGAGCTCCGCTAATCTTTCAGGGTTATCTCTGCAATCGATCCTGCAAAGTCGCTTGACTGTATGCTGGCCCTCCCATCTACGACATCGAGCAGGAGCGCCTTTAGCCTGCCCGCGCTTTCATTATCTTTCATGACGACAGCATGGGATGACTTGTCCTTTAATTTTATCACGATCTCGCTGCCAATGACTGCGGCTACTCCATCAATGTATATTGTGTCGTCTTTTTGCACCGACACGAGGCCGGCCAGCTTTTCCGCTTCATAGCGGTCGTCGCATTCAAATTTCACGGTTTTCATTTCTCAAAAGGCTTCTCGTCGTACATGAACCTGTCAACAACGTCTTTAGCCTTTTCGCGCCGCTTCTTGAATTCCACGACAAAAGGCTTGGCGCCCTTTGCCAAGTCTGCCTTGCATTCGCCGCAGAGCAAGTTGCCGCTCTTGCATTTGAGCATGCGCTCGTCTGACTGTTTTTCAGTATCGAAAAAGTAGCGCAAGTACCAGAAAACAGGGCACCCAAGGGCGTTGGCGCCCAGCTGTCTCTGCAATGCCACCGTCGGCTGGCCGCCAGTGAACGCAGTAGACACCTTCTTGTCAATCACTTCTGGCTCGTCTGTTGTGAAAATGGCAGTCTCGGGCTTTGATGACGACATCTTGCCCAGCATGCCAAGTCCGGGCAGGAACTTGCTGTGGATCTGGGCCGGCTTGTAATAGCCCATCCTGTCTGCAACGTCTCTTGTCATGCGCCAATACGGGTCTTGGTCGATAGCGGCAGGTATCAGCACTGGCACCGGCTTGCCCTCTATGATTGAGGGCAGAAAGCATGGAGCTGCCTGCACCGGCGGAAAGCCTATCATGCCAATGTTGGTTGAATTTGTAAATCCAAAAACTGCCTTGGCGGTTGAAAATGTGATTCGTTTTGCTACCTCAGTTGCAATCGGATAGAGGTGCTGGATGTGTTTTGTGTCCACTATTATTTTCGTCTTTTTCGGGTTAAAGCCAATCGCGATGATGTCCAGTATGTTTTCATAGGTGTAGCGCTCGGTCTCTTCCCTTGTCCTGTCCTGACCGTAGAGGAACTTTTCGTCGTCTGTCAGCTGGAACAATAGCTTTGAGTCGAACTTGTCCTGCAGGTATTTGGTAAACATCCAGGGCATGACATGCCCCATGTGGACCATGCCTGACGGTCCCCTGCCTGTGTAAAGGTAAAAGTTTTCGCCCTTGCTCTTTTTGTCCAGTATCCAGTCAAAGTCGCGGTGTGAGAAAAAGTAGCCCAGCTTTAGCATCGGGTGCACCTCGCCGGTCATGCTCTTTACCTTCTGGAGCAGCTCAGCTGTGATCGGCTGGGTGCCAAATTTTTCGATCAGCTTGCCATAGTCGACTTCGCCCTCTACTTCCCAGGGCGTGACCTTGAAATCGTCGTTATTGTCATCGTCAGGCTGAGCCATCGAAATCCTTGCAGCAGCATCACGTTAAACGTTTAAAAAGTCTTCCACTGACAAACTTTTGATAAATGAGTGCAGGTTCGCCGGCGCTTCATCCTATAGAAAAGGCGCTACTCAAGGCGCTGAGCAACAGCGATTTGCAGCCAGTGGAAAAACTGGCGGAGCTGACTGGCCTTGAGATGGATCAGGTCAGGCGCGGCATAGAATGGCTCAAGTTCAAAAATTTCATTTCAATTAAGGAATCATCGAATTCGCGGGTGCACTTGGCTTCTGAAGGAGAAGCAGCCACTGCAAATGGACTTCCTGAGAGGCGGCTGGTAAACGCGGTAAAGGAGGGCAAAAGCACTGTCGGAGAAGTGCTTGCTAGCAGCGCCATAAAGAACGAAGAAGTAAACGCGGCCATCGCCGGCGCAAGGCGCAACCAGTGGATCCAGCTGGTCGAAGGCAAGATGGTAGCGACTGCCCATGCAGAGAACCAGTCGCCGGAAGAAATTCTTTTGGCTAGCCTGAAAGGCGGAACAGATATTGCAAAATTAACTGATGAAGAAAAGCGAGTCCTTGAGCAACTGAAAAAGCGCCCCAATTACATAGTAGTCAGAGAAGAAAAGGAAACGAAAATTTCACTTGCTGATGCAGGCAGGATGTTGCTTCCCACCCTTGAAGAGGAAGGCCACGTCGAGCGCCGGCTCACTACTGACCTTATCACGTCAGGCAAGTGGAAAGAAACGAAATTCAGCGCTCTTGACGTAGAAGCTCCGGCGCCGGCTGTGTATCCCGGGAGGCGCCACCCTCTGGTCGACATAATTGAAGAAGTCAAAGAGATCTTTGTCGGCCTCGGCTTTGCTGAAATAGACGGCCCGATGGTGCAATCAGGATTCTGGAACTTTGACGCGCTATTTACTCCGCAAGACCACCCTGCTAGGGAGATGCAGGACACATTCTACGTTTCAAACCAAAAACAGACAATACCTGCAACCAGCGACCAAATCAAAAAGATCTCTGGTGTGCACAGGCGCGGCTGGGGCAGGGAATGGGATGCTGAAGAAGCAAAGAGAGTAGTTCTCCGCACTCATACAACCCCAGTGACTCTCAGGCATCTTGCTGCAATCAAGCCGGAAAGTGGCAGGTTCTTTTCAGTAGGCAGGGTCTTCAGAAACGAGAAAGTGTCGTACAAACACCTTGTAGAATTCCACCAAGTGGAAGGAGTCGCCACTGCGCCGGGCGCTTCGCTTCGCGACCTGATGGGCCTGCAAAAAGAATTCTATGCCAAGATGGGCATCAAGAAGATAAAGTTCTGGCCAACGTTCTTTCCATATACAGAACCGTCATTGCAGAGCATGGTCTACAACGAAAAGCTGGAAAAATGGGTAGAGCTGTTTGGCATGGGCATATTCAGGCCCGAAGTGACCCAGCCGCTCGGCATCAAAAACCCGGTACTTGCATGGGGAGGCGGCCTCGAGAGGATTGCGATGCTGCGCTTTGGACTTGACGACGTGCGCGAGCTGTATAGCAGCAGGCTTGCGTGGCTCAGGAGCGTGCCCAGATGCCAGTTGTAAACGTAACGACTGACAGGCTGAAAAAGTTCGTCCCCGGCGTCAAGATGGACAAGGCGCTTGACATCCTGCCTTTTGTGGCGCTCGACATCGAAGGTATTGACAATAACATCATCAGGGTGGAATACAACCCAAACAGGCCGGATTTTTCTTCAGACTATGGCATCGCAAGGGCGCTGCGCGGGCTGCTTGGGATCGAGACTGGCATGCCCAAGTTCAAGATTGCAGGCAAGAGCGGGCATGCAGTAAAGGTGGACCAGCATGTCAGAAAAATAAGGCCATACATCGTGGCGCTTGTTGCAAAGAATGGCAAGCTGGACGACGAAACCATCAAGCAGTTGATAGCAATGCAGGAAGACCTCCACAACGGGGTCGGGAGGAGGCGCAAAAAAGCATCAATTGGAATCCACAACCTTGATGCCGTCCAATTCCCTATAACGTACAGGGCTGTCGATGGCAACTATGCTTTCGTTCCGCTTGGCGAGTCTTCAAGCAAGACAATTGAGCAGATCCTGAAAGAATCAGAAACTGGCAAGCAGTACGGCCACATCCTAAGCAAATTTGACAAATACCCAATCATTACAGACAGCGCAGGAACTACTCTTTCGTTCCCGCCAATAATCAACGGTGATGCCACAAAGGTGGACACAAAATGCCGCAACCTCTTTGTCGAAGTCACGGCGACAGACCAAAAAGCTGCCGAAGACATGTTGGCGATTATCGCAGTCACGCTTCATGACGCGGGATTTGAAATAAGGACGGTGACAGTTGGCAGCAAAGAGACTCCGCAGATGCGGCCAAGCCAGATTGCTGTTGACATCAACTATATCAACAGCATACTCGGGCTAGAGCTTGACATCAAGCAGGCGGTCACGTGCTTGAAAAAGAGCAGGCTGGACGCAAAGGCAAGAGCGAGAAAAATAATCTGCACCATTCCGCGCTACAGGACTGACATTACCCACCCAATCGACATTGCTGAAGAAGTTGCGATAGGGTACGGCATATACAATCTAGAGCCCACATTCCCGGCTTCAACAACCGCGGGGCAAAAGAACATGCTTTCTACTTATTTTGATGCGGCAAGGGAAGCCATGACTGGGCTTGGCATGCTAGAGTCGCTCAATTTTTCGCTGACAAGCAAGCAAGTACAATATGACTCGTTTGGCATCACTGTTGGCGACATGCTGTCAGTTGACGGCTCTAAAAGCATCGAGCACGAAATCCTGCGCGAGTCGCTTGTCCCGTCGCTCCTCCAGTCGCTTTCGCGAAACGTTCATGAAGAATACCCTCAGCGATTGTTTGAGATAGGCAAGACGTTTCGCAAAAATGATGCAATAGTTGAAAGCTGGAACATTGCTGCCGTAGTAGCGCACGGTGAAGCTGGCTACACCGAGATAAAATCCGCGATGCAGGCGCTGCTCAAGACCTGCTTTGGCAAGGACGCAACCACGAAAGCAGCAGAGAGCCCATTCTTTATGGCCGGCAGGTGCGCTGAGATTATTGTCGACGGCAAGGTTGTAGGGGCGATAGGCGAGGTCACGCCGCTGGCTCTTGAGAATTTCAAGCTGAGAGTGCCAGTCGCAGGATTTGAGATGAACCTATCTATGCTGACCGGTGCATAAAAGACAAATAGGATGATGTTGTATGGGATGTAACCCCCGTTTATAGAGCACGTAGAGGATCGCTTATGGCTAACCTATGACAGCGCGCGAGTCAGAGGCGGGGCACATATCATTTTTAT
>JAJPDY010000104.1 GCA_023252395.1 Nitrososphaera sp.
TTTGTCCATTTGCCATCGCCATTTACTGCACCAGTGTATTTCCAGTCTTGCTCATTGCTTCCAAGCAAAAGCGCTATGGCGCCAGTGACAAACGGTGTGGCCATCGATGTGCCACTTGAGAGCCGATACTCGCCGCCGGGCCAAGTTGACTTGATCGCAGAGCCCGGCGCCACGATCTCAACCTCGCTTCCAGTTAGCGAAAATGACGATAGCTTGTTGTCTTCATTTACAGAGCCGACTCCTATCACGTCTTTGTACGCCGCCGGGTAGAGCACTCCTTCGCCATTGCCGTTGCCCACAGCAGCCACAAGTATTAGCCCATCGTCGTATGCGGTGCTTACTGCTTTCGCGAGGGCCATGCTGCCGCCTTCGCCCGTGATGCTCATGGTGACAATGTCCATGTGATTTTCTATGGCCCAGTCAATGCCCTCGACAAGGCCACTAAACGACCCTTTCCCTTTGCTGTCAGATACCTTTACTGCGTAGAGCTCTGCATCAGGCGCAACGCCCACTACGCCCTTGCCGTTTCTTGCCGCAGCAAGTATGCCGGCAACGTGTGTGCCGTGCCCGTTGTCGTCCATCGGGTCGTTATCGTTGTTAATGAAATCATGCCCTCCCTTGTAGTTTGGAGCGAGATCGGGGTGCTTGTAGTCAATGCCCGTATCAAGCACGCCTATCTTGACACCCTTGCCCGTGTAGTTTGACAGGTGCACCGGCTCTGCTTCAATATCCTGCAACCCCCAAGAGCTAGAATATTCTATGGAGGTGGATGCATCAGCTTGCGCGATCTCTAACTGCCCATCGTCTTCAACAAACTCGACTGAAGGATCCTGCCTCAGGCTGCCAAGAGAGTCCTGCGAGAGGACTGCTTGCACCATTCCAAGCTCCTTGAATTCTGCGGTCACTATGCCTCCCGCAGCGCGGACAGCTTCAGGATTGTACCTTCCGTCTGCGAAAGAGACAATCACCTTAGCGTACGAAGGCAACGCATGTGAGAAAGATGAAAGCAATATCAATGCAATAAGCGGAAAAATAGTGTAGTACAATTTTCCTAGAAATTATACTTCATAATCTATGATAATAGATATCTAGAACAATATACTGAGTGGTTCTACTACATATAACATTAATTCTATAATGTGCCGGCTATAGAAGATACATTATTTTTACAAATTCTATTGAAAAGATGGATTTGTAGGCATGCTATTGGTGCTCAGGCTGCAATTGCCTTTAGCCGCGAATTTACTGGTAGAATCGTTGCGCCTTCTATTTAATGCGGCGACTTTTGAGTCTCTTGTCTTGATAGTCGTATTCAAGGATGCGCCGCACTACCTGAGCAAGGTAATAGCCGGTGGAGATGACTGCCCTGCCAGCTCTATTAGCGTTCTTGGAAGGCCCCTCGTGCTATACAACATCTCAAAGCTTGCGCTGCGAAGCAAGATAGACGGCATCGTGCTACCAGAGGGCTTTTCGCACACGGCCAGCGTCATATCTGCAAGCTACCCGTCTATTCAGATCGACGAATATAGAGAAGGCAGGACGTTTGTCCAAGGTGCGGGCGACTTGCTTGAACTGCCGCTTAACTCGATCGTTGTCGATTCAGGCATGGGCGGCCTTGTGGCAGACCAGATCGTGTACCCGTGGGACCTCTTGAGGATAATGGGCAAGGTGCTTGAATCCGAGATAAAGGCATCTTCCATATCGCCCAACGCGACTGTTTCTGAATCATCGATAATCAGCGGCCCATGCATCATAGAGGATGGCGTGTTTATCGACGACTTTTGCAAGGTAAAGGGGCCGGCCTACATTGAAAAGAATTCTCGAGTAGGAACAGGAAGCCTTGTCAGGAACTGCATGATAGGCAAAGAGTCAAGCATCGGCTTTAACTGCGAACTGGCGCGCTCGTACCTGGCCGGCAAAGACAGGATTGCCCACCATAACGTAATTCTGGACAGCATCATCGGCGAGAACAGCTGGATGGGAGGCTACGTTGGCACCACCAACGTATTGCTGAACAACCAGAACGTGAAGTACAAGGTGGGCGATAATCTAGTGGACACCGGCCTGCAGAACTTTGGTGCAGTTATCGGGGCCGGCTGTAACATCGGGGCCGGCGTCATAATACTTCCCGGCCGGTATATCCCGTCAAACTCTACGATCCAGGCCGGCGTGGTTGTCGCAAAGTAATCTAATATAGAAGAGAAAGGCTAAGCCGCATCAAATGCAAAAGGCTCTGGCAATTGCCGCAGTTTTGCTGTCTGCCATAATAATGCCGCAGGCTCTTGCACAGGAGCAAGTCAGCGTGTCAGGGCTTGGCATCGTGGACGAAAAAGGCGCGCCAGTACAGAACGTCATGATAGGTGATTCAGTGTCAATCCAGTCTGTACTAAAAAACAACGAGCAGGAAGAGCAGGCTTTTGTCCAGATCATCCAAATTCAGGATTCTGACGGCTATGTGGTATTCTTGGCCTTGACAAACGGGATGCTTCAAAGCGACCAGACGTTGCACACTGGTTGGCAGCCCGAAAAGGAGGGCAAATACACCATCCAGGCTTTTGTCTGGACAAACATAGACTCGCCACTGCCGCTGTCTCTTGCCGTGCAAAAAGTCACCATTGATGTTAAGACACAGACTAAGTGTTCAGGCTCGGCGTCATGCTTTGCAGGAACTGTAACCAAGATTACAGATGGCGACACTATCAGGGTAGATAATGTCACGATAAGGCTTGCCCTTGTCAACACGCCGGAAAGAGGAGAACCCGGCTATTCTGAAGCTACCAAATTTACCGCTGCACTATGCTCGGTTGGATCTACCGCGCTGGTTGATGAAGACGACGGGCAGACGCAAGGAAGCTATGGCAGGATGGTGGCAAAGGTATATTGCGACGGCAAAATGCTAAATGAAGAACTTTTGCGCGCAGACCATGCGGTGATGTACATGAGTTACTGCAAGGTCAGCGAATTTGCAGATGAAGAATGGGCGGTAGAATACGGATGCTAGCGCAGCACTACCGGCACTTTTTTGCTGACGTGTGTTTTCTCCACAGATTTTAGAAAGTCCTGCACGTTTGCAGGCTTGGTCACTATCCTGCCTATTATGTTGACAGGCGAGTATGGCAGGATTTCGTTGCCCTTGCTCGCAGGCGTCGGGCCGTAAAACAGACAGAGGGCACTCCCTTCAGGCCAGTACGCGACATCTAGCAAGTTGACGATGGACTTGGCATTCTCTTCTTCGACTCTGACAGGAGTTTCGTCGGTGTACAGTTCGTCGCCCCACCTGTTGATTGTCATCTTTATTGGAAGGCTCTCAATTATTGCCTTTACAGTTTTTGGCGACTGCGAACCATTGAGCTCTATTGCAACTTTTTCGCCCAGCTCTGAAAATTCAAGTGACACGATTCTTTTCATCACGATCAATAATCAAACAGGGTTTTTCAAGGTTGTACCCTGCATCGCGCTGATTGGCGCGGCCTTTTGAAATGGCATGGAGTAGCTTGGCAGGTCAAGTGATATTGTCTTGTTATTGTTCAAGGCGTACGTCTTGCCATCGTAGGTGCACTTTATTATCGGAAGATCGCCCCTGTTTGCGTCTGCAACAGAATCAGCTATCTTGTAGTATTCAAGCAACTTGCGGCTCTCATAAACTGTCTTGTTCTTGCGCCTGAACCGTTTTTTGTTCATGAACTTGAATGCAAGTATGATGTGCCGGGTAGAATAGACTCCAAACATGTCACGTATAACCATGCAGCGCTCAAGCTGGTCCTGCGGGACGTACAGTATGTCGCTTGTCCCGGACTTGGCTTCAATAGTAAGCAGTATGCTATCTATATTGTTGACTGCGACAATGTCTGGAAGGCCGGTTGACGAGCCGCCGAGTCGCCGGGCGTGCCAAGGTCCCCTGTTTAGTTTCTGGACAAGCGTGTGTTCAAAAGCATAGCCTCTGCTGCGGCGTATGTTTCCCAATCAGCTAGCGTTGAACATTTCATATCTTTAAAGTTTGTCTGAGGCAAGTGTTTTTATTGAAAACTGATTGTTCTAGGTCATATGTCAATACAGGGCTCGCTTGAAGAGATAGACAAAAGCCTCAAGGACGTGCAGGACCGGCGCGAAAAACTGATCAAAGGAACACGCGACATAGTGATGCTCTGCAGCAAGTCGATAGTGGCGCTGCACCACAGCCAACTGGACGACGCAAGAGCCAAGATGGAGCAGGCAAAGACAATGCTTGAAGAGTTTCGCCAGTATGCCAAGCAAGATCTATACCGGTACATCGCGGTAGCAGAGCAGGAGCTTGTCGAAGCGTACTCGCTGAGCGCTGTAATGGAAGGCAGGCCAGTGCCTTCAATGAAGGACCTAGGCGTCACGGGCGAGTCGTACCTCACCGGCCTGCTTGACTGTGTCGGCGAGATAAAGCGGCTTGTGTACGACAGGATGAGATCGGGCAACGAAAAGGACGCAGAGAAGTTGTTTGCAACGATGGAAGAGATCTATAACGCGATATACCCGTTCGCGGTCTATGACAACATTGTTTCCGGCCTCCGCAAAAAGCTCGACGTGGCAAGGATGCTTATCGAAGACATCAGGGCAGTTGTGACAGAAGAAAGCAGGAGGCGGGCAATCATTGGCGCGATCGACAGACTGGAAAAGAAAGTGAAATGAAACTCATTTATCCTTAGATCGCCATTTTGCAATAGTGACAGACTTTTCCAAGGCTGTGGCCGGCTGCATCGCCAACTGGGGCAGAGAAGCTGCTGCCTGTAACGGCAGCGCAGAGTGCCTGGAGCGCTCTGCAAAACAGCTGAGGGAATGCCTCGACTCGGCATTTCCAGATTCGAAAAAAGTCGAGCTTGAAAGCGACAAGGTGAACTACATGCTGTCGTCAGTGTTCTTCCTTGCAAACAGGCTGTCAAAGGCAAGCCAGGGGCTTGCAGAATTTGACAGAGTGATGAACAGCATCGAAAAGGTAAGCAAGGCCAGCCTTGACAGCAAGGAAAACAAGCAGCTCTACTCAAAATTCCACAAAGAGCT
>JAJPDY010000105.1 GCA_023252395.1 Nitrososphaera sp.
TCTGGTAACCCGGGTTCAAATCCCGGCCGTCGCATTGACTTTATCTAAGACGTCTTTGACATCCATGTTGCCCAGCTTTTCAATTTCCTTGTCAAACCACGCTTCCACCTGCTCAGGGTTTGTCCTTACCTTTGCTTTCATTTCTGCCAGCTCAGCCTTGCGCGCCTCTGCCATCTGCTCTAGCCGCGGCAGATACGCAGAAGCCGCGCTTTCCATCAGTTTGTCCATGAATTTGTCGAGCATTCTAGATCAACCCAAAGAGCACTCTCAACAGGATTATTAGCACAATAACCCCCAGGACTATCCAGACGAGCGTCCAAATCATGGCAACCGTAGCGTGACATTTCATATAAGCAGAATACAATAATCGTCTATGTGACGGTTCAATCAGCTAAAATCGTTAAATATTATTGGCTGCTTCCACAGGCGCAAAAGCCAAACTCGTCTATCCTCTTGTTGCAAGTTGGGCAGCGCTCGCCGTACTCTACTTCCCACGCATGCTTGCCATACATCTGAAAGTGCGTGTCGATCTCTGGCGGCACTCCCTGATCGTCATGCTTTTCCTCTTTAGCAGGCTTTTTCCGGCTCGCAGCCATCAGATGAATATTGGCTCAAAACGTGTTATTAACCGTGCTTTTTGGCGTTTGTCCGGATTATTTCAAGGGCGCGCTCTGCAGCATCCTTTTTTGGGAGCTGGATCATGAACACGTTCTGCGAATTGGTATATGCCGGCGAATCCGGGGCAAGGGACATCATGCCGCTTTCTGCAAGCGCCTCAAAGAACTCCAGCATGTCGTTTGCGTACAGCAGGTAATTCTCCTCAAAGTCTGTGTCGAGGAACTTTATTTGGACATCAACAAAAACGTCCTGCCCGTCGTAGAATATGTCAAGCAGCGTGTCGGCTCGCACCTGTTTCCCAAACAATTTTTGCAGCAACTCGTCATATTTTTTCTGGCTGACCAGTATGCAGGGCACCTTGCTTCCGCTAAACTCTACAAGCGTTGCCCCCTCCTTGTGGAGGTTTGCCTGAAACTCGGGAAGCGTGGTAAAGTTCCTCTTTGGCATCTACTGGTTTTCCTTTATTGTCTCCGCAAAATAATCTTTAAGTTCTATGCTTTTCTGCATCTTTTTGTAGACGTACTCGTGGGACTTGCAGAGGTAAAACGGCATCTCCTGCGCATGCAAGGCGTTGTATTTTCTGCTGCCCCTTACAAGCTCTAGCTGGACCACAAAATCTGCACCCTCGCCGCAGATGTTGCACTTGAAACGTGGATCGTCCTCTACTACCCCGTTTTCTCCCACACCAACCAATAGCAATTCATTCATAAAAGACTTTGTGCTCTCAACTTCTGTCTTAAATTTAACAAGGATTCGCTCTGTTCTGGCTACTATGTACAAGATTTACATATTCTTTTTATACATCATAAAATAAAACAGGCCATACTTGAACATCAACAGGGTGCTCTGGAGCTGCGCAGAGGATGCGCTGCAGTCCCTTGGCAGGTCGGCCATGTACACCGTCGTTTGGCAGATAAACAAGATGGATGTTGACACGACGCCGGACAATTTTGACATCCAGAGGTTCGCGCTAGCACTCCAGAGCCTGTTTGGAGAAGGCTCTGAAACTATAATGAACCTCATTTACAGGAATTTATGCAGGCAGCTTGAAGTCAAGGCAGAGCCTGACCCGGCCCTCCCGGCCATTGAAAGGATCAACAAAGTTCTTGAAGCAAGAAAGATGAACCATTGATGCGGTACAGCGGATTCAATACTGCATCAGTGCAAAGAAACCTTGTCATATCGCTGATTGTATCGGCGGCAATTTCAAATTCTCTGATTATTTTCTCGGGCGAAGACAGGGTAGTCTTTTCCAACTGGACGATAAATGCGGCAGCGGCAATCGCGCTTGGCATATCCCTGCTGATAACCTGGCGGCAGAAACTTGGCGGCCTGTACGGCAAGACGTACGCCGCATTTACCATCGGGCTTGCGCTCTGGTTCGTGGCAGAGATGCTATGGACATACTACGAGCTTGGTCAAGGGATTGAAGAGCCATTTCCCTCGCTTGCAGACGCGTTCTGGCTGGCAGGGTACGGTCCATTTGCGTATCACCTCTTCATGACTTTTCGGTTCTTTGGCAAGGTTTCAAAAAAGCACCTGTTTATTGCGTCGCTTGGTGCGGCGATATTTCTTGCCCAGCTGACTGGCATCATTCTCAGTACTGCAGAGTCAACTGACACTATGGCGCTGGCAATTTCGATTGCGTACCCAGTGCTTGACGCGGTGCTCATTGTCCCGGCGATAGCCGTGCTTGCATCGCTTTGGCGCGGCCGGCTGACATTCACCCCCTGGGTGCTTCTGTCGTCAGCTATCTTAATCACCGCGGTGGCAGACAGCGGGTTTGCATATTACACGGCCGCGGGTCTTGATGGAATGTGGGTTTGGGACCTGTTTTACAATACAAGTTACATGATGGCGGCTGCCACTCTGTTCTGGCACAACAGGTTCTTTGTCTTTGACGAAAAGAGAGTAAAAAAGGTCTGGCAGCAAGAGAACCGCTAGCAGAGCCTTATCGACTTTGCTAAAAGCAATGCTCGTTGCGAGTCATCGTGCTGCATTTCGTTGTTCTTGTACATGTTGCTAAAGTAGATCAGGTCTATCATCTTGCACCTGTCAATGTTTACCACCATGTTCCCGTTTGACCCGCCTGCAGTATTGGCGTTTGTCAGTATCACCAGCTTGTCCACAAAGCCCGTAGACTTTAGGGTGTTTGATATCTGCTCAAAGCTCTTTGCGTGGTCCTTGTTGATTACCACTGCCACTGCAACCCTTGTCCCGTACGGGTCGTTGAATATGATGTCAACGCCGTTTCCCTTGCCATTTGGCGACTGCGGCATGGCGACTACTCCAACTTCGTGCGCATAGTTGACAAGGTCCCTCACTGCAGTTCTGACACCGGATTCAAGGCTCTGCATGTCGTTGCAGTGGCGTCTTATCTTGATAAAGTCCGAGATCGGGACGTCCATCACGCTTCCGCGGATTCGCAGGCCTGGGTAGACATTCTTTATGGTCTCGTCTATCGCCTGCTCGTCTATTGATGCGCAGTCGCGCTTGCTGGCGTTTTCCGTGGCGTGATACAGTATGTTGAGCATCGACCTCACGTTGCGAAAGTCTGAAAACTCGTCGTATATCACCCTGACTTTGGCAGCCAAGTCGCGCTCTTCTTCAGCGGTAAAGCTCTTTGTCGAGTCGTGGTGGCGCAGGTATTCTAGCACAATGTCCACAATCTCTTCTAGCGTGTTAGAGCCGGCGAGGTCTATCTTGTAGTTGGCCTTTTCCAGACGGTCAAACACAGAGACGTTTGCCTTGCGTATCTCGTCGTAGGACGACGGCGTGAATATCAGCATCAGTACTGTTGCCGGCAGGTGTGAGTTTATTACTGCCTTGACAAAGTCGACTGACTCTTTGTCAGAGTCAAACTCGTCCAGCTGGAACAGAGTCAGTTTCTTGAAGAAGCGCAGGTTCAGGCTGGTCAGCGCCGCCAGGCTGGCGATAATGTCTTCAAGCGTCGCGACATTTTGCGCGTCTGCCCTGAACTTGTTTTCAATCAAGAGCTTGATTATCGCAATTTCTACCGGCGTGAACTCTTTTCTCAGGGTTTCACTTACTGCGGCATAGTTTGGGACCAGCTCGTTTCGCAAGAGTTGAGCTGCCTTGTCTGCCACCGTCTTGCCGGTTATCGAGTCCATAAAGCCAAAGTTAAAGATCTTTTTTGCGATCCCGCCTTCGCGCTCTGCCTTGTTCTGCAGATACTTTACCACGTGCTGCCTTAACGTGGCGATATAGTCGTCTGTGAATCCTGCGAGCATGGCGCTGTAGAGGCTGTGCATGCTGCGTGGCGATATCTGGGCCATGTCGATGTACGAAACTATGGCGTTGTCTGAAACTTGTGACAGGCCCCTTGTGTGCAGCGCAAGGTGGGTCTTGCCAGAGCCCACGTCCTGTATCATGGTTACAAGCCTAAAGTCCTTGTCAGTTGCAGATCCGCTGCTTACCTTTGAGTACAGATCTGAAATGCAGGACAAAAGAGCAGCCTTGGCGTCTTTGTGGCGCTTGCCTCCGAGTATCTGGGCGTCAATGAGAGTCGGAGTCGGGCTGCTTGGATACGGGTTGCGATCCAGCTTGTAGGGATACAACTAGATGCACCTCACAAAGCCATGCAACAGTCCCCTGACCATTACGCCTTCACCGCCTCCGGTGGAAAGCTCGTAGCGGTCCTGGTTCTGGCCTATCATTTCTTCAACCAGCCGGTAGAATTCATCAGTAGACAGGCTGCACTTGTCGCACAGCTCGTTGCGAATCTTTGCAAGCTCTACCCACCCGATTGACGAAGAAGAATTGGCAAGTGAAACGTCAAACTCTTTTTTGAATTCATAGACGCTCATTGATCTTCTGGACTTGGAAGCTTCGGCAGGCGCAAGTGCTTCAAGCGATTGCTCGCTCTTTATCTCCATCACGAGCCTTGCAAGGTTGGAGATGTTGTTTGCAAGCGTTTCAACGTTGCGCGCCAGCTCTTTGTTGGAACTAGTGATAGAAGTTTCAAGTGATTTTATCATGTCGTGTGTCAGCTTGAACCTTGGATCGGAGTTGAGCAGGCTCTGTATGTAGTGGCTCTTGTGCCAGCAATAGTACGCGCTGGCCCTCTTGTCGACAAAAACTTCCCCTCTGCTTATTGCCTTTTCCAGAACTGCGTCGATGCCCTCTCCAAGTTCCTTGCGCAGATCGGTCTTTTTGATTCCGGCCGACCCCGCAGAAAGGATTCTTTTGACAAGTTTTTCCTCCGCGGACATGAGGTAGACCATCGAAATTGTTATTTAAATCCAAAAGTGACGGCTCGCAGTGGTTTTTGTAAATAAAGTTACACTAATGGTCAATCCAAAGGGTTAATATTGTAAAACACGAACCTTCTCATGGGATGATGAATGCTCTTTCTGTATTATGATGAAAGTACTAGGGTATCTGACC
>JAJPDY010000106.1 GCA_023252395.1 Nitrososphaera sp.
GACTCTAGCAGTATCCTTCTGGTAAGCCAGCTCATGGGCATCACCGCAAACAGGATCGAAGCAAGGAACGCGACTCTTGGATTGTTGTACTTGTACTCTACAATCTTGTAAATCAGAAAAGTGTCAAGCACCGCTAGCAGGCCCATCCATATTTTTGGGACAAGATAGAGATTTTCTATTGACTGAGTTGAGGCAGAAGGGTGCAAAGAATCCGGGTAGCCGGTGATTGCGAGCAGGCCGGCGAGAAATATCTGGCCAAACAATGGGTGGTCGTAATAGTACGGGTTTTCCTGCGGGTTTTGGCCGTCCAAAACGGTCATGGCTCTTCGCATATAGATGCCTTCGTCATAGAACAGATCAGGAAAGCCGGTGGCATTCCATAGGTGCGTAAACGCAGAAAGCGCCAGCGGGATGAGGATTATCATGGAACGCTTTTTGCTAGTGACAGAAAGCAATATGCAAAAGCTGAGCAATGGAAAAGCTATTAGAACCTAGCGCGAAGGTTAAAAGAACACTTGCTGCAATATACCCTGTTGCCAGTCCAGCTTGACGACATAGACGTTGCCATACTGAAATCATTGATGGCAGACGGCAGGAAGTCATTCCGTGCAATATCTAGGGAGATAAAGAAAAGCACGCCCACCGTCAAGGCTAGGTACGAGCGGCTGGTGAACATTGGATTGATAAAGTCAGTCAGGCCGGAAATCGACTTGACGAAGATAGACAGAAAAAGCGAGTTTGTGGATACATTGCAGGAATTAAAAAAACAAAACAAGCACTTTCACCTGCATGTCGACAACCTAAAAGTAAAGCTAAAGTGCGACTTTTGCGGAGGGCCGGTGCACGGCAAGCCAAAGGTATTGAAATTTGCAAACTTTGAGAGGTTCTTTTGCTGCACCCAGTGCAGGGCGTCTTACAAGGAAAAGCACGGCGGGCGGATAGAGATGCTCAAAGAGCAGTACAAGAAGCGCTAGTCACTTTGGGTAGCGGCCGATTATCCGGCCGTCAAACTCAAACATTATAACTTCAATTTCAAGCGCGCCCTTTGCGTATTCGCTCATTTGTTCGTGTACCTTTTTGCACACAAGGTCGAAATAGCCGGCGACGTTGTTCTTTGTTATTATCTCTGACACGTGCCGGGCCGTGTTTGCGCCTTTTATCTCTTCAATGACTGTGGCAGGCGAATTGCACTCGGCTGCAAGGCGCGCCATGAACTCCATGTTTACGTGCGAGCCGGCGACGTGCGTCTGCTTTACCCCCATCGCCATCTTTGTCAGCTTGCCAATGAACCCGGCAATGACTGCTTTTCTTATCTTTTTGCTTGCGCACTGCTTTATCGAATAGCCGGCAAAATCCCCCATCTGCACAAAGCTATGGTCGGGCAGTTGCTTGAACAGACCTTTTGCAAAATCTTCGCTCCTTCCGCCTGTCGTGAGCACCACAGTGTCCCCGGCGCCCATCGCAATCGCGACGTCAAGGCTCTGCCTTATCGAAGCGGCAAACGAGGCTGTAGAATAAGGCAGGACTATTCCGGTCGTGCCAAGTATAGAGATGCCGCCCATGATGCCTAGGCGCGGGTTGTCTGTCTTTTTGGCAATCTCTCCTCCCTTTGGGACTGAAATGACGACGTCAATCCCGCGCTTTACGAGCTGGCTCTGCGCGACTTCGCGGACTGCCTGCTCTAGCATCTTCATCGGAGTCGGATTGATGGCGGCCTTGCCAATCTCTAGGCCAAGGCCGGGCTTGGTCACTCTGCCAACTCCGGCGCCGCCATCAATGTTTATCCTGCCTGCGTTTTTGTTAAATGATACTGTGGAACATATTTCTGCTCCGTGCGTAACGTCCGGGTCGTCTCCACCGTCCTTTACCGCGGCGCAGGTGACTTTGCCGGCGCCCTCAACATTTGTCCACTTTATCTTTAGAGTTGCGGTCCTGCCTTTTGGTAGTGAAACAACAACATGGTCGACGTGCTCGCCTGCAATTAGGGCATATAGCGCGCCCTTTGTCGCCGCAGCAGCAGTAGTGCCAGTAGTAAAGCCGGACTTGAGCGCGCCTTTTTTCTTTTTTTCTTCAACTTCTGGAGGAAGCTCTTGTTCTTGCTCTGCCAGCTCCAAGTCCTTGTCTTCCGACATTACAGCAGCACTGCCCCGCCATCCACCACTATCGTATTGCCCGTCGCAAAAGAGAAACTGTCTTCGGCTATGCTCGCCGCGACGCTTGCCACTTCCTTCGGGTAGCCCCACCTTCGCATCGAGTTTTCAGCCGCTGCCCTTTTCTTTTCGGCAGGAGTCATCGAGTCAAACGTAGCCTCAGTAGAGATGTTGCCAAGCGCAAGCGTATAGGCGCGGATGTTCTTGTTGCCGTATTCCAGCGCGATATGCTTTGTCATTGCGATAATGCCGGCTTTAGCAATGCTGTAGGGCGCGCCTTCGGTGTGGCCGGATATTGCAGGAGTCGATGAAATATTGATGATGACTCCGCCTTTTTTTATCATTAATGGAATAGCCGCCTGCGAGAGCCTGAAGGTTCCCTTCAAGTCGACTGCAATCACCCTGTCGACTTCATCCTCTGTAACTTTGTGAAATTTCTTGAACCAGATCTTGCGATCAAACGGGTAGCCGGCGTTGTTGACCAGAATGTCTACCCGCTTGTGTGTATCTAGCACATGATTCACGAACTTTGCCACCCCCGGCGGGCTTGTAACGTCCAATTGCTCCGGGTAGACCTTGCCCTTGATAAGGCCGGCAGACTTTTCTGCGTCTGCCATGTTTCGAGAGCAGACTATAACTGTGGCGCCCCGGGCGGCAAACTCTTTAGCTATCTCAAACCCGATGCCCTTGCTGGCGCCGGTGACTATTGCAACCTTGTCCTTTAGCAACTGTGAATCTGTATGTTATCGGGCTATTTTTAACATTATCACTTTCATACACTCAAGAGTCCGGCTTCACTGGCAAAATCCGGGTCATCTTTCTTGTCATGAGAATCAGTGCAAAACATAATTTTGTGATGATTTTTCTGTAAACATTTGTCTGAATGTTTAACCGTGCTCTTTATGAGCGGGTCATGAACATTCCCTTTAGAAGTTATGTGGTTCGTTCGATAGTCAAATCAAGGTCAAGGAGCTGGATAGAGATTGCTGCGGCAATCTTGTACTCTACCTCTCACGGAGCCATTACTAGGACCAGAATAATGTCAACGACGTACCTGTCTTACGAACAAACAGTGTATTATATTGCGGATCTTGTGGTTGGCGAATTAATAGAGCCAATAGAGGATGATCAGAAGCGATTCAGGACCACCGAGAAGGGACACGAATTTCTAAAGGCGTATGAGAGGCTTCAGGAAATGACGCCTGCCAACCGCAGGGCAAACAACATGCCCCAAAGAGGGGTTTATTCAGATCTGGGATTTGAACAAAAGCCCATGCAAGCCCCATTCGGGCGGAATTAACTTTAGCGCAAAAGCGATGCCTTGTCTGTCTTTTCCCACGTAAAGCCCGGCTCGTTTCTGCCAAAGTGGCCGTATGCAGCTGTCTTGCGGTACACTGGGCGCTTGAGGTCAAGTGTCTTTATGATGCCTGCCGGCCTCATGTCAAAGACTTTTCTCACCTTGGCCTCGATCTGCTCTTCTGCGACTTTGCCAGTTCCAAAAGTGTCTATCATGATTGACACAGGCTCTGCGACTCCTATTGCATAGGCAACCTGCACTTCGCACTTGTCTGCCAGCTCTGCAGCCACAATGTTCTTGGCAACGTACCTTGCCATGTAGCACGCGGACCTGTCCACCTTGGACGGATCCTTGCCAGAGAATGCGCCGCCTCCGTGCCTGCCCATCCCGCCGTACGTGTCGGCGATAATCTTTCTGCCTGTCAGGCCGGTGTCGCCGGGCGGGCCGCCTATCACGAACCTGCCAGTCGGGTTTACAAGGAACTTTGTCTTTGCGTCAACCCAGCTGCCGCAGACTGGCTTTATCACCTTGTTTATGACTTCTTCGCGCAGCTGCTCCATGCTGATGTCAGGCGAGTGCTGCGTAGAAATGACGACAGTGTCAATGCGCTTTGGAACGCCGTCTTCGTAGACTACTGAAACTTGCGACTTGCCGTCTGGCCGGACCCAGCTCAGCTCCTTTTTCTTTCGCACATGCGCCAGTTTCATCGACAGCTGGTGAGCCATGGTTATCGGAAGAGGCATCAGCTCCGGCGTTTCATTTGTGGCGTAGCCAAACATCAGCCCCTGGTCGCCGGCTCCCTGCTCTTTGTTGTCAGTAGCCGTGACTCCCATTGAAATGTCCGGGCTCTGCTCGTGGAGTGCTGCAAGCACAGAGCACGAATCGCAATCAAAACCATATTCCGGCCTGTCGTAGCCAATTTCTCGAATTGTGTCGCGGACTGTTTTCTGGACGTCTACTCTGCCTTTTGACGTGACTTCCCCGGCCACAAACACGATGCCAGTAGTAGTCATTGACTCGGCCGCGACTCTGGAATCAGGGTCCTGCCTTAGAAACTCGTCAAGCAATGCGTCAGAGATCTGGTCGCACACCTTGTCTGGGTGGCCTTCTGTCACGCTTTCAGATGTAAAGAGCGAGCGTTTCACCATGTGTCAATTGCACCAGACGCTAATCATGCTAGAACTCTTTTTCAAGCTTGATAAACAATACGTTGTTGCCCCTTATCACGACCTTGCCATAGTTTGCAAGAACGTCAGAGCCGTTGAATTCCTCGGCGTCCGTAAGGATAAGGTTCATGTACGAATCGACGTTGTTCATCCTGCCCTTGTACTCTATCTCGCTTTTCAGCCTAACCGCAACCTTTCTGTTAATTGCGCGCTGCAGTGTCGACAGTGGGCGTTTCGGTTGTGGCGATGATGAAGAAGGAGATGACAATCTAGCTAATCACTTTGCAAGTGAAAAAATCGTGGCTCGAATAAAAAGGTTCGCTTGC
>JAJPDY010000107.1 GCA_023252395.1 Nitrososphaera sp.
GTACCTGCCGCGTTGTTCAGAGTTATCCAGCCGTTCAGGTCTATTGCAGAGTCATCCCTGTTCACCACCGCGACATAGTTTGCGTACCAGCTCATGCCCCTTGTAAGGTACGACACTTCAACCTGCTTCTGCCCCGTCTCATTTGAGTTGTATATCTTCCAAGTCAGAGTCGGCTTTACCAGCAGCTCAGAAGGCAGGGATGGAAAGCTCAGCATTGCCACTTCGCCTGAAGGCACGACATTTATCCTTCCCTGAGTTGACACGATAAAGTTGCTTCCATCGTAACTTAGCAGCTTGCCGTTGATTGTTGTAGTAGTATAGTTTGCAGCCTGCTGCCCGTCAGATATCCTGACATTCAGGGTGATGTCTTTGCCCAGGTACCTTTGCAGAAGCGCCTGCTGGCTCACCAAGTCGTACTGGTAGTTTTGTTCCATTACAGTGCAGCAGCCGTCCAAGAATTTCAGGTGAACCGACGTCGGATCAATCAACGACGCCACGTCTTCAAATTTTACAATATTTATCCCAGACGTCAGGTTGATGGCCCGCATGTCCTTGACCAAGCCAAGGTTCTGGTTGTAAGCTGTTACCTGCTGGGATGCCTGTTCGTCGGCTGTCACGGTCGTCTCAGCATTGTTGCCGCTAGCAGCAAATGCCGGAGAGAAAACAAGAGACACTACAAGAACGAGAAATCCGCTGATCGTCAACGCATCTTGGCGCTGCATGCCTTTTACAATACAGGAAAATGCGTGTATATACGAAATTGCGAATATCTTTCTGCATAAATCGTTGGCTGGCAGCAACCAAGTAGCTAATATATGAGCCATGCTCCAAAGATAATTCATGTCCAACAGACCCCAAGCTGATCCAGAGACTGCGAAGTACAAGGAAAAATGCAACGGTATCCTTGCAATATCGGCACACATTCGCTACGCTGGCATCATGAACAGGTTTGGCCGCACGCTGGCAGGGGGCTTGCGTAAAGGAGTAGTGCCTCTGCTAAAGCCGGACGAGGCAAGAAACGAGTATTTTATCGAGGCGACAAGGAACCAGCTGAGAAAGAATTTTGAAAAATCGATAGGCGGGACAGAATACACGTTTACAGAAAACCAAAAGGTCAAGATACTGACTCTGTCAAGCGAGAACTATTTCTACTACATCACTATGGACAAGGACACGCCTGCAATTGAAGTGACGCGCATCATTGATGCGGCCAGAAAACTGGTAGCACAAAAATAACTACTTTGCAAACGCCTTGAGCTTGCCCCGCATTTCTTTGTCCTTTGAAATTGCCGGGTGCCCCGGGTCTGCCAGTATGACTTCGTACCAGATGTTCATGCCGTCTTTGTAGAGGAAGTACGAGCCCATCGCTTCAAGGTTGGGGAACTTTTCGACCACTCTGCGCTCGGCTACTTTGCGCATGCTGATGCCCTGCTTTATGTGGACGACACCGATGTGCTTTGGCCTTCTGCCTGCAACCGGCCTCTGCTTTCTCATTCCGCCCCTGCCGACTTTAATCCTGATAACTACGATACCCTGCTTTGCCTTGTAGCCCAGCTTTCTGGCCCTGTCAAGCCTGCTTGGCCGCTCTATCCTGTGGATGGTTGGCTCTGTCCTCCAGGTAATTGCCTTGGATTTCAGCTCGTCCGAGTTCTCTCTCCACATCTTGAGCCATGTCTGAGCCATGTAGCTGTGCATTATACCACTCCTGTCCTGCACCCTTTTATAATCTATATTACGCCCCGCAGGATCTGAATTATCTTTTCAGCAATGACGGTAGACGCCAGTTCCTGCGCTTCCCTTGTCTGCGCGCCGACATGGGGCGTGCATATCAGGTTTGGCAGGCTAGTCAGCTGCTTGTTGGTAGGCGGCTCTACTTCAAAGACGTCAAGCGCCGCCCCTGCTATCTTGTTGTTTTTCAGCGCTTCATAGAGGGCGTTTTCGTCAATTATCTCGCCCCTTGATGTGTTGACAAGATATGCTGTCGGCTTCATTTTTGCAAAGCGCTCCGAATTGAACATATGGTTTGTCTCTGGAGTAGACGGCACGTGGCATGTCACAAAGTCGGCGCTTTCCAAGAGGGTGTTGAGATCGGTGACTATCATGCCGGTTTCGCTGATGTATTCGCGGTTTATCGGGTACGGGTCATAGCCTATCAGGTTCATTCTGAGCGCCTTTGCCATCCTGCCGATGTTCCGGCCAATGTTTCCGACTCCAACTATTCCAAGGTACTTGCCTGACAGCTGGGTGCCCATCAGCTCCTTCTTTATCCAATTACCTTTCTTGGTTTCAGAGTCAGCCCGTGGTATGCTTCTTGCAAGTGAGATCATTAGTCCGATGGCAAGCTCGGCCACTGCAATTGAAGCGGCTTCTGGGGCGTTGATCACTCTGATATTTTTCGCCTCCGCGGCCTTGACATCCACGTTGTCAAGCCCGACTCCTACCCTTGCGATTATCTTTGCCCGGGCAGTAGCATCAATTACTTCCTTTGTGACCTTGGTCCTGCTCCTTACGACTATAACTTCATAATCCTTAACAGAAGATACGAGCTCGGCAGGCTTTATCTCTGGCTTGTAGTCCACAGACAAACCTGCGCGCTTCATGCTGTCGATCCCCGCCTGGTCAATAGAGTCGCAGACGAGCACCTTGCCGCTGACTTGCATAGGGCTTCAAAATTCCAGTACCAATATAATGTTTGTTGATTTCAAAAAATGATTTTATAATTGCCAATGCTCACTTGCCGCATCTTTGACAGACGAGCCCGGCTATATCATCAGAATAGCGCGTGACGACATCGAGAAGCAGCTGTACGCAAGGCGCTCGATCTATGTCGGCATAAGGCGCGACTGGTCGCGTGGCGTAAAGATATTGTTTATCCGGAAGGCCGGAAGCGACGACGCGTTCATTGGCTCTGGAGTCATTGATAAAATTATTGTTGCAGACGGGCTTTCGGAAGGGGAGAGAAAATTGTGCCTTGAAAACAACTGGTACGGCAAGCTGGTGTTTGCCAAGCTTGCAAGGTTCCACCCTGCCGTGCCAATAAAGGATACCCCTGCCGCGGGCGAGAACCCTCTTGTGCTGCATGGCGCCATAGTCAGCAGCGCCAATTTTTCAGAAATTGAAAAGCATGCCCGCGCCAAGGTAGTGTCGTGAGACGGTCGATTAATTTATTACAGTCGCTCTAGCAGTGTGCATCCGGCAATGTCGTTTAGAATTGACAAAGATTCTCTTGGCGAAGTCAAGGTCCCGTCTGACGCTTACTACGGGCCGTTTACCGCCCGGGCGATGGAGCAGTACAAGGTGACCGGCCACCCGGCACACATCAATCTGGTAAGGGCATTTGTCATGATAAAGCGCTCTGCCGCGCTTGCAAACAAGGAGCTCAAGGCGCTCGATGCCAGAAAGGCAGATGCGATAGTAAAGGCATGCGACGAAATACTGTCAGGCAAGCTTGTCGACCAGTTCACTGTTGAAGCCATCAACTCTGGCGCCGGCACCGCGTTTAACATGAACAGCAACGAAGTCATTGCAAACAGGGCCCTTGAGATACTCCACAAGAAAAAAGGCCAGTACGACGTCATTAGCCCAAACGACGACGTCAACAAGGCCCAGTCAAGCAACGACACTTTCCCGACTGCGATGCATGTCGCAATCCTGCTCAACATGAACGACACCCTGTCCTCGCTTGACAAGCTGATAAAGTCGCTTGAAAAGAAGGCAAGGGAATTTTCAGACATCATCAAGATTGGCCGGACGCACCTGATGGACGCGATACCCGTGACCCTTGGAGCAGAATTTGAGCAGTACGCCTACTCGCTAAAGAAGGCAAGAGAAGCGCTCGTAAATGCGATGGAAGGTCTGGAATACGTGGGGCTTGGAGGAACAGCTGTAGGCACTGGCGCCAACACCCCAAAGGGCTACAGGGAGCTTGCGATAAAGCACCTGTCCACTGTTTCTGGGTTAAAGCTAAAGCCGTCAAAGAACATGTTTTACTCGCTTCAGAGCAAGTTTGACGTTGCCAGCTGCTCGTCGGCACTCCGCAACCTTGCAGTCGAGCTCAACAAGATGGCAAACGACATCCGGCTTATGGCGTCAGGCCCAACTGCCGGTCTTGCAGAAGTGCTAATCCCTGCAGTGCACGCCGGCTCTTCAATCATGCCCGGCAAGGTCAACCCGTCGCTTGCAGAATGCCTCAACATGGTCTGCTTTAACATAATGGGAAACGACGTGGCAGTAGCAATGGCCGCGCAGGCAGGCCAGTTTGAGCTGAACGTGATGCTGCCCGGCATGCTAAAGTGCATGCTGGATTCCACCGATATGCTGAAAAATTTCCTGCCAATATTTGCAGAAAATATGGTAGATGGCATCAAGGCAAACAGGGAAACGCTTGCGTCGTACATAGAGAAAAGCCCGGTTCTGGTGACCCTCTTGAACCCGTACATTGGCTACCTAAAGGCCGCTGAAATCTACAAAGAGTCGCTCAAGACAAAAAAGAGCATAAGGGAGCTCGTGCTTGGCAAGGGGCTGATGACAAAGGAGCAGCTCGACAAGGCGCTGTCCAAAGAGAACATTCTTGGCGGTTAGCCTTTCTGTTTTTGCAAAATGCCTCGCCGCGTCCTTAGCTCATAGATGGTGGTGCCAATGAGAGCTGCCTGCAAGATGTAGCCCCCGATTATCAACACTACTGCGTTGAATGGCTTTGAGAACGTGGTCATTATCTCTATGTGCGGCGGCGCAAGCGAGTTGCCTATCATCACAAGCACTGCCAGCGGGATGCATGCATACAGCGCTTTACGGAAGCCCTTGTACGTCAATACGGTAAGCGCAATGAACGACAGCTCTAGCGCTATCGCCCTGTCTATGAACTGCGGGTCGCCAAACGGGATCGCTATAGCGCCAACCACGCTGATGGCTGCCAGCACTGCCGTGAC
>JAJPDY010000108.1 GCA_023252395.1 Nitrososphaera sp.
GGCTGTACACACAAGGATAATAAGACAAATCCGACATTATCTAGCTGTGTACACGAAAAAGGCTCCCTGGCAGCACAGGGACACCGGCCTTACGATAAGGATGATTGTCAGCTTTGCAGTCCTCACGCTACTCTACCTTGTATTCCTCAGCGTCCTGGCGTACGTCGGCCTCGGCGCAATCCCGATAGCGGCAATTGCCGGAATAATGATACTTCTTCAGTGGTACTTTTCCGACAAGATCGTGCTCTGGAGCTCTGGCGCAAAGATAGTGACGAGGGAGCAGTTCCCCGAGCTCCACGACCTTGTGGAGCGCATCGTTGCAAGGAACAACCTCCCAAAGCCAAGGATTGCAGTAATTAATACCAAGATGCCAAACGCCTTTGCGACAGGCAAGAGCCCGAAAAGCTCTATTGTTGCAGTGACTACTGGGTTAATGGATGCGCTTGACACAGAAGAGCTGGAAGGAGTAGTCGCGCACGAGCTGTCGCACATCAAAAACCGCGACGTGCTTGTGCTGACTCTTGCAAGCCTGTTCTCAACTGTAGCTTGGTACCTGATGCAGTTTAGCTTTTACGGCGGCATGTATGGCGGGTACGGCAGGCGCGATAGGGATAGCGGCAGCGCAATGATGCTGGTACTGCTCGTCGCAGTCATTACGTGGTTTGTCAGTTTCCTGATAATCAGGGCGATATCGCGCTACCGCGAGTTTGTCGCTGACAGGGACGGGGCAATGATGACCGGCAAGCCGGCAAAGCTGGCAAACGCGCTGCTAAAGATAAGCGGGACAATGAAGCACATACCGACTAAAGACCTGAGGCAGGTTGAGGGCATGAACGCGTTCTTTATCGTGCCCGCGCTTTCCGGCGGCTCCTTTACCAGCCTGTTCTCTACCCACCCGCCGGTGGAGCAGCGGGTGAAAAAGCTCATGGAAATGGAGGCGTCCATGAGCTGAGCTTTTTTCGCAGGATACGAAACAACATCAATGGCAAGCGCGTGCCAAAGTCAGACTCGGAAGTTCTGTTCTCATTGTCTTCTGCGTACATTACCCTTGAAACAAAGCTCGGGCTGAAGGTGACTGGCAGGTGCGCCCTCACGTTCAAGAGCGTCAGCGGCTCGTATTTTTACGAAATGGAGCAAGACGTCAGGCGATTCCTTGACAGCCTGAACCCAGAGTTTGACCTTGCCTACCGTTCGGTCACCGACTCGTACGGGTATGTGTGGATAATACTTGAAGGCAAGAGAATTGAAGACCTGCTGGCGGGCCTGACCGCAGTAGGCGACACTGTAGAAGAGAAAGGGTTTTCAGACCAGATACTGGCAGCGGTTTTTGAATTTTCAAGCGAGCGGCAGGGCGGCTACCAATATTTGATATACAATTACAAGCGCAACAACTTTTACTCATTTGTGCCTGCCGGACAGAAAGCCCGGAGCACCGAGCAGGAAATGCAGATCATGGCAGCATTGGGTGAGGAAGTGCCCTTTGAAAAGGATATGACCCGGTGGTACCCGATGTGGGACCTTCCACTTAGATCTCGGGGATGACGCCGTCTCCTTGGAACAGCCTCTTTGCCTCGTCTATCGACAGGTCGGCGCTTGGCAAAATGATGTCAGACCTGATTATCTCGCGCGGGTCAAGCGGCTTGCCGTTTTTCATTACCATGTCGTTGAGCTCTGCCAGCCTTTTCCTGAACTCGACGTCGTCTGACCGCTCCTTGCTTACCAGCTCAACCAAGGCGTTGTCGATCTGATTGAGCTTTTTCAGCGTCCGGCTATCCACGGTGAACTGCCCATGACCCATTATCCTCACGATCTTTTTGCTGGCTGTAGCAACGCTTTTCGACTTTGCCTTGGCTGCCATAGGCTTTTTCCGCGCCTTTGCAGCTGGCTTGCGCATAGAAACCGCCTTTTTTGAGCGTAATTTGCCCTTTACAACGCGCTTTGACTTGAGCTTGCTTGCCGCCCTGCTCTTGACCTTCACTTTTCGCTTCATTGTTGTGCTTCTTGCTCCACCTGTTGCTTCTTCTTACGTTCCCTCTCTGACTTTAACTTTGCTAATTCTTCCTCAACCGAGCTCTGTACTGTAATTTTTTCAAGTTCTTTCTCGATTTCATCCTTATTTGACGTATAATCAGTCAAGACCCCGGAATTCATCATGTCATCGAGGGCTTGGGATTTTGCCTTCATCTTCTCGGTCTTGTCCTCTGCCCTGTCCATTGCCATGCCGACGTCTGTCATTTCTTCAGAGATGCCTGTGACGCTCTCCTTTATCTTGACCTGTGCCTCGGCCGCAGAGTATTGCGCCTTTATGACCTCTTTCTTTGACTTGAATTCATCCACCTTGAGGGCGAGCCTCTTGGTTGTTTCTTCCAGCTTTTGCTCTTCCTGCTGCATGTCGGTTATCTGCTTGTCAAGGCTCTGCACTTGGAGCAGGTTGGCGTTCTTGCGCTCTAGTGCAAGCTTTGCCAAGTCTTCTCTGTTGGCGTCAAGCGACCTTCGCGCCTGCTCGTCAAGCAGGTGGATGTTTTCCCACAGCTTTGACTTTTGCATTTCAAGCCTTTTTCTGGCCGTCATGACTTCTGCAAGGCTTCTTCGCAGCTTGTTCAGCATTTCAAGCTGCTTGACATAGGAATAATCGAGAGCTTCTCTGGGATCCTCATACTTGTCAAGGAGCATGTTTACTTTTTGCTTGATAACAGTCGAAACACGGTTCATCAGTCCCAATTCTTTCTCATTCTGTTATTCGAGCTCTGGTTATTAAAATATGATGATGCTACCTGGCAGACCTGCGCCAGTCATGCTCGTCAGGCGGCCCGTAATCTTCTTTCTTTTTGAAGTATCCCCAGTACAGCAAAAAGCCGCCAGCTGCAAGCATTGCTATGACAAACTTTTCATTTGTTATCTGCGCATTGACAAAGTTGTCAAGGAAGAACCCTGCCGAGTATTCGATGCTGTAAAAGACAAGATTTCTTATTGCAATGATGGCGGCCATGACCATAAAGAGGATGCCCATTGCTGACATCCAGTTCTTGCCGCGCCTGCTGCCAGTTTCTTCCTTCCACCGCATAAGGATGCTACCTGTATGATAAAGGCGCCATTGCTGATAATGTTTGCGTCTAGATGAGCTTGACGCCCGGGTTCTTCATCTTGTTCTTTTTAGCCGCGTTCAGCAGCATCGGTGTCAGGATCTCTGCCTGGTACGTGAGGGCAAGAGGTCCGAGATAGATAGGGCGCAGGCCGCTTATTTCGTTAACAAGTTCTGTCAGCTTTGCCACGGCGTTTGGGTCGTCACCGCAAATGAATGTGTCTGCATCCAAGCCCTGCCCGACGTTTTTCAGCTTCACTTCGGATATCGTGTGAAATGCAGACACTACCCTTGACCTTGGCTGCAGCTTGTCCGCGACCATCTCTCCTGCAGGCTTTTTTCCCTGCTCTAGCGGGATGTAGATAAACCCGGCATCAGTACGGGTCATTGGAACAATGGGAGACACGACGATGCAGTCGTCTCTTATCTGGCCGGCCAGCTTGCCGCAGGTATCGTCGATAAATTCGTACGGGATTGAAAGTATCAATACATCGACATTTTTTGCAAGCGCAAAGTTGTCGTCGCCGGAGATGCTACCTGAAATGTTGCCATAGGACTGCTTTGCCGCATTTGTGTAATTGCTTGCGGCTTCTTTTGCCTTCTGGGCATCTCT
This sequence comes from Nitrososphaera sp., assembly GCA_023252395.1. Lineage (GTDB taxonomy): Archaea > Thermoproteota > Nitrososphaeria > Nitrososphaerales > Nitrososphaeraceae > Nitrososphaera. Next base: position 3,696 of record JAJPDY010000108.1, read on the forward strand.
GGAGCCGACGATTATGTCATGCTTTTGGCACCATCTGAGCGCAAACCCTTCGCCCATGCCGCCGGTGCCGCCCACTATTCCGATCCTCATGGATTCGGTCACAAGTGATTTGGATATTAATGTTGCATCGACTTCTTAACAGCCTAGTGCTGTCAATCAGTTATGTTGGATATGATGAGTCTAAAAAATTATTTATTAAGTGACTTCCTGATTCACAGGTGTCCAGCCATTGCCTCTAGTCATCTTTATGCGTCATGGGCAGGCCGAAAACAACGTCAGCAGGGTCCTTGTCGGCAGGCACATCGAGGCGCACCTGACAGAACAGGGCAAGCAGCAGGTGGCCGACGCTGCCAAGCAGCTGAAGAGCGTCCAGATAGACAGGGTATATGTCTCGCCAGTCATCAGGACGGTAGAGACTGCGCAAATAGTGTGCAAGACGCTTGGGATGAACTACGAAATAGACGAGCGGCTGTACGAAATCGAGCTTGGCAGGCTGGTTGGCATGAACTACGAAGAAGTAACCACAAAGTATGGAGACCTATTTTTGAGGTTCTACTCTGAAAGCGACCCTGTCCTTGCAAATTTTGGCGTGGAGACGTTTGCCTCAGTCAAAAAGCGCATTCGGAGCCTACTTGATGAAGTCCTGCAAAATTATGAAGACAGCAACATCCTGATGGTCACGCACCTTGATCCGATAAAAGCTGCGCTTGCCGCCCTGCTTGACCTGAAGCCGGAGGCACTTTACCGGTGGCATATACGCAACGCATCTCTAACAATCCTAAAGCAGGAGAGCAAGGTTTACTCGCTTTCAGGCGTCAACGTGATGGCGATGCACAGGTACCCAAACGAATGACGCCCATTTCCAAAACATTAAATAACATATGGAAACTGAGTGATAACAGAAAAGGGACGGGATGATATGGTCTCACATTCCACGATAATTTTGCTCCTGATTCCTGTCGTAGCAGTGTTCCTTCTCGACATCAACTCTGCCTTCGCTCAGGAATCGACAGGCAATTACATGTCTGCAAGAATAGAGATCTGGGGTCTATTTTACAGGCTCATGGTTGTAGCATTCGTTATTGGCGCAGTAGTAATGGGAACCATCACCTATGTGGTATGGAGGTTCCGCGAATCACATCCAAAGAACAGAGGAAACATTACTCCTTCTAGATCGGAGGGTGCACACCACTAATGAGCCACGCGACAATCGA
>JAJPDY010000109.1 GCA_023252395.1 Nitrososphaera sp.
CCTTGCAGAAAACCTGTCGCTGAGCTCTGGAAGCGCGAACGCCAAGTACTTTTCCAACATCAAAACCCTGCTTGCAAACGTAGTGGCTGAAGTCAAGGCCGGCAACTACGATCAGGCAGGGCGTGACGCAACCTCTGCGTACCTTGACAACTTTGAGTACCTCGAAGCGCCTATTGAAAAGCACGATGCCAAGCTCAAGACCACTATTGAACTTGAAATGAGAGAAGATCTGCGCAAGATGATAAAGGCGCATGATCCTCCTGCAGAAATAGAGTCGTTTGTCAACGGGATACTGGCAAAGCTAGAAGATGCTGAAGAACTGTTGAAAAGCGATCCTGATTTTAATAATCAGGCCAGCCAGTCGGCCGGCTTTGCAGACATTGAAGGGCTAAAGGCAGGCTTTGGCACGTACACCGGCGACCGCAGGGACATCGGCCAGGCAGACGACCCTACCAAGGAAAAAGTGCGGAGCAACATTGACCAGATAAGAGTAAAGCTGGACGAAATGCTCCGGATCTACAAGGGAGGCGACTTTGACGGCGCGCTCTTGGCGTCGCGCTCTGCCTACCTTGACAGCTATGAAAGCATCGAAGTGCCCCTTCGGCCGATAAACCCGGACTTTACCTTGGAGATGGAGATCAAGTTTGCCGAGCTAAGGAACCTGATACAGTCACATGCTCCTTACGACTCTGTGCAGGAAAAAGTAGTAGAGATCAGGCGCGGCCTTGACGAGTCAGAGCGCCTTGTCTCAGGCACCGGGATCATTGCTCCTGCAATCGCGTTTTCAACATCATTTTCCATAATATTCAGAGAAGGTCTTGAATCCGCGCTTATCGTCGGCGCAATCCTGACGTACCTCGAAGCGTCCAGAAACGAGCGGTTCAAAAAGCATGTCTACTATGGCATCGTGCTTGCGTTTGCCGCAACCGCGGTGACATGGTTTGTCGCCCAGTTTATCATCGAAGTTGCCGGCGCTAGCAAGGCGCTGATAGAGGCGATAGCCGGAGTCTCGGCAGTAGCTGTCCTATTCTGGGTCAGCTTTTGGATACTCAACAAGGTGGAGACGAAAAAGTGGATCGAGTTTGTCAAGGCTAAGGTGTGGAAGGCAACTACGACTGGCAGCGTCATGGTATTTGTCATGCTGTCGTTTTTCACAGTCTACCGCGAGGGGTTCGAGACCGTGCTCTTTTACCAGGCAATGATCTCGTTTGCAAAGTACATGGAGTGGTACGTCGCCGCGGGCCTGATTGTGGGCCTTGGATTGATAACTGCCATCACGTTTATCATCAGAAAGCTTGGCAAAAAGCTGCCACTCCGCGTGCTCTTTGGCCTGACCATGGGGATTGGCGCGTACATGTCAATCGCGTTCATGGGCAACGCCGTCCGCGAGTTCCAAGAGGTCGGATACATCTCGACTACAGACCTTATCGGGACGGTGCCAAGGCTTGACATCAACATGGCAGCAATGACTGGCATCCACCCGACGCTTGAAACCATAGTCGCCCAAGTCGTGCTGCTTGCAGTGTACCTTGCAGGCTCGCTTTACGTGCTCGTGCTTCAGCCAAGGCGTAACAAGGCTATCGAGTCTGCAAGAAAGTCCCGCGCAGACCTTGCAAAGAAAAAGAACGTGGATCTTGACTAAAAAAGAAAAGAGAGGGATCAGCCTAAGCTGACCCTGCTTCAACGAAGGGGCAGTTCACCACCACGCCTGCAACCTTTATCGACAAGTCGCCGCTGGTGACGTGCGATGAGATATCTTTGGCGCTTGTGAGAAACTCCGCGTGGCCCGCGTCTGCCCAAGTTGCCGCAGTTATCCTCCACATCGGGCTATAGCCGGCGTCGCCGATATTGCTTGAAGCTATGCTAGCCTGAAATCCCATCGGCCCCGTTCCCTTGATGCCGTTTGTAAACACCCAGAGGTCAGAAGACGCTCCAGAATATAGAGTGGCTCCAGTCTTGTTGACATACGTCACGCCCAGCGCGTCAGCCACTTCCTTTACCGACGCATCTGTCGCGATATAGTAGATTGTAGAGCCGTCCGGGGCAAATCCCCTGTGCGCGACAAACGTCGCGGTCATTTTCTCGGTGTCGATGTTGAGCACCTGCCCTCCGCCATAAGCCGAGTCATCCTTCAGCGTCTTGTCGGCGCGTACCTGAAGCGAGCCTCCTTCCCACTGCACGAACGGGCAGTTGACCACAAGCTCTGAAGGCATGACCTTGACATCGCCTTTCTGAGAAGCTGCAAGTATCTCTGCTTCAGATTTTAACTCCTTTGGTGTTGTCCCATTCTGCCACTCGACCATGTTTATCCTCCATAACGGGCTGTATTTTGCGTCGCCTGGCTGCGAGTCAGCAACGTTTGGCTGAAAGCCAAGTGGGCCGGGACCCTCAATGCCGTTGGTGAACGCGTAAATGTTGGCAAGCGCCCCAGCTGGCGTCTTGGCAAGAGATGGCGCAAAAGCCACCCTTGCGCCGGTGAGGTTTGTCAGGTGCGCTGCAAGGTCCTTGTCAGAGGCTTCTGTAGAGATGTAGAACACCTTGTTGCCGCCAACGTACCCCTGAGTCAGCGGTAGCGTGAGGGGCAGGTTGGTCTTGTCCAGCTTTTGAGTCATTTCCATCATGTGGCCGCCTTCCATTGCTGCTCTTGACTGGAAGACCGTGCCGTATATCGGGCTCGTGCCAAAGTGGCCGTCCACCTTGTCCGGGCCTATCCACAGCGCAACCACCGCGTTGTTCATCACCTTGATGGTTATCGGCACGCCCTGAACCATACCGCTTGGCATCAGCACTGTTGCAGTGCCTTTTATCGTGTCAGTAGTGCCTTCCATCATCATAGAGTTTTCAGGCACTGACAGCTGGGATATCGTGTGGGTATGCATCGACGTCCCGTCTGGCTTGACCATCGTTATTTTTGCTACAAAGTTTACCGATTCGCCTGACGCCCTGAGCACCCAGTACCCCGACTGGATCCATTCGGGCTGGCCGGTTGAGCCAAGCTGCACATTGGAAATAGAGCCCTTGAGCATCATGTAATCTTGCATCATCATCGATCCGTTCTTGTCCATCATCTTATCGTCTCCCATCATATTGTCATCCATTGCCGCATATGCCTGTGATGACGCGAGTGCACCGAGCGCGATGGCTGAAAATAAAAGCACGGCCACCATGCCCGCCGGCCACGCAAGTTTCAATTTCGTACCTGTTTGCATTGATGCAAGGTTTGAATGTATAATAAAAGGCATTTTTCCAGATGATGTCCAGATCTATTCCATATTGGCAAATGGAAAATACTTCCTAAAAATCTCACTTATCGTGTAAATACCATTCTGGTTACTGGCTGATGAAATGTCAGAAACAAAAGGGACCTTTACTTGCAACGCGTGTGGCGTGTCTTTCAACTCGCAGGACGAGCTGAACAACCACAACCGCCAAGCGCACCCGGGCGGAGAGGCTTCTAGGCAGCAGACGTGAGTACAACTCAACGAGAGGGGCGCTCCTGCCTACTCTCCAAGTTTTTCTTCTCGGGAAGCATTGCTATGCTTTAGTTTCTTCCTGAACGTCCAGTTTGCTTTTCTGCCGTTGTTGTGGCAGCATGATGTATACGCAGGCAGAGCCGCACATGGTACAAGGGACGTTATTTCCCGGATGCTGGCCTTCCCTAGTGTGGATCCGCTCCGCTTCCTCTGGATTTATCGATAAAGCAATCTGCTTCTCCCAGTTCAGCGTGCGCCTCGCTTCGGTCATTGCCATGTCCCACTTGATGGCTTTTTCTCTTATCTTTACCAAGTCTCCTGCATGGGCGGCTATTCTATAGGCAATGAGCCCTTCTTTGACTTCCTCGGCGCTCGGAAGTGCAAGATGCTCAGCTGGTGTTAGATAGCATAGCAAATCAACGCCCTCGGCAGCTGAAATGGCTGCTCCGATGGCGCTTGCAATATGGTCATACCCGGAAGCAATGTCTGTGACCAATGGGCCAAGGACATAGTAGGGGATGTCCCCGATCAGCGATTTTGCAAGCCTGACGTTTGCTGCAACTTCATTCAAAGGTACGTGCCCCGGGCCTTCAATCATTACCTGCACGTCTTTTTCGTGCGCCCGCTTTGCCAATCGTGCCACGTTTATCATTTCTGCAACCTGCAGTTCGTCGTGAGAATCCAGGATAGACCCCGGCCTTAGGGCGTCTCCCAAGCTGAATGTTACGTCATATTTTCGTGCAATTTCGCACATGTAGTCAAAGTGCTGGAAATACGGGTTTTCTTTATCGTATTTTAGCATCCAGGCTGCAGTAATCGTGCCTCCTTTTGACACGATTCCGCCATGCCTCTTCACTTCAAGCACGCGCTTTGCAAGCTCTTTTGTAATACCTGAGTGTATTGTCGTATAGTCAACGCCATCTTTGGCATGTTTTTCAAACGCATTTAGAAAGTCATCTTCAGTAATGTCAAGCGGGTTTTTCTTTGCCACTCCTACAGCATACGCCTGATAGACCGGCACGGTGCCAAAAGTGATGGGAGCGGCTTCTAGCAATTTCTCTCTGATGAGATCCAAGTCCCCGCCGTCTGATAGATCCATTATTGTATCTCCGCCGTACTTGACGGCAACTTTTGCTTTGGAAATCTCCTCATCAAGGTTTTGGTAAAGCGTCGACGTGCCGATATTCACGTTAACCTTGGTCTTCAGGCCGCGCCCTATTCCGACTATTTTGATCCGTTGCTTCCTGGCAATATTCTTTGGAATGATTATAGATCCATTTGCTACCCTTTGCCTTACAATATCCAATTCAATATCTTCGTCTTTGGCGACCTTTGCCATTTCTTCGGTTGCAATTCCGCGCCTGGCGCTAGCCATCTGGGTACTCATATTCGCGGCGATGTACTTTGGATAAAATATAAAGAGTTCT
>JAJPDY010000110.1 GCA_023252395.1 Nitrososphaera sp.
GAGGACAAGCAGGAAAACCTGAAAAAATCTATTGAATTTATCGCCGAAGCTGCAGGCAAGGGCGCCGGCCTTGTGTGCTTTCCAGAGTTCCAGATGGCGTTTTCGCCCGGCAGCCAGTCCGCGGGCCAGCTCGCAAATATCGCAGAAAGCGTGAAGGGCAACTTTGTGTCGGCGCTGGCAGGCGCAGCGAAAAAGAACAGGATCGGAATAGTTGCAACAATTTATGAAAAAAGCACCAAGCCCCAGCGCGTTTACGACACGGCAGTGATGTTAAGCCCGGCCGGCGTGGTGACATCAGTTTATCGCAAGCTGCACCTTTACGACGCGCTCGGCTTCAAAGAGTCTGCCAAGCTGATGCCCGGCAAGAAAATAATCAAGCCGGCAAAAACCAAAGCCGGAAATGTCGGGCTCTTGATCTGTTACGATTTGCGCTTCCCCGAGATGTCAAGGATTCTGACTGTCAAGGGCGCCGACTTGCTGGTCGCGCCTTCCGGGTGGGTTGCCGGCGAAATGAAAGAGGAGCACTGGCAGACGATGGTAAAGGCGAGAGCCATTGAGAACGGCTCGTACGTGGCCGCGCCAGCCCAAGTGGGCAACATCTACTGCGGCAGGAGCATGATAGTTGACCCGTTTGGAGTCGTGCTAGTAGACATGGGCCAGCGCGAAGGAGTTGAGGTAGTAGAGATTGACAGGTCACGCGTGCAGCAAGTCAGGCAGTCGCTACCCTTGTTGAAAAATCGCCGGACAGACATTTACAACCTTAGCACGTAAGTGCAAGATAGTGGTCGTTATGGGTCGTCTTCCACTCGATCTTGCAATCGTGCTTGTCAAGCGGGCATGGGAACCTTTCCCTGCAGTACTCGCACATGTGCGCGTGATCGCTGTCCACTATCATAATTGTAATAGCTGCTGGTTTTCTTAATAGGTTAGTGCAATGGTGTTAGCGAAGCATATTCTATGTCTTATTTTTTCTTCAAAGGGCACTGCATATTTATGCAAATTTTCCATTGTTTTGCGCGCCTTGCAAACATTACTCCAACTATAGGCCAGCCGCATTCCGGGCACGCCTTGCCCGCTATTCTGATCGCGCCCTTTTGCGGCAGCGGCGCGCTTGCTCTACACCCGCCGGCGGCATAATTTGAGCAGCCGACAAACCGCTTTTTGCTTGTGCGCGACCGGATCATGCGCAGCTGCCCCTTTTTGCAGACGGGGCATTGCCCCAGAGTAGCGGCCTGCGCAGTGTCTGCAGTCGCCGCGTCGCCTATCAGCGCGCCAATGTCCGTTTCCTTTTCCATGAATTCCGACAGCGATTCAACCAGCCTGTCCACCGCCTGCTCGATGACAAGGACGCTGTCTGCAGAGCCCTGCTCTACCCTCTCTAGCTGCTCTTCCATCGACCTTGTCATGTCGGTAGACACGATTGCAGGCACGAACGTCCTCATTGAGTCAATGACTGCAAAGCCAAGGTCGGTGGCTTCGATCCCGCCGCGCTTTGCAGCAATATAGTTGCGCTTGAACAGAGTCGCGATAATGTCAGCCCTTGTTGCCTTTGTCCCTATCTGCTCATGCTCCATCTTGGCTAGCAGGCTCGCCTGGTTATAGCGAAAGGGCGGCTGCGTGAATTTTTCCTCCATCGCTATGCCAAGGTTCTCAAGCCTGTCGCCTTGTTGCAAACCGGGCAGCTCGTGCTGTTCCAGCCTGACGTACGGCTTGTAGAAAACCATCCAGCCTTCGTAGAGCGGCGCCCTGCCCTCAGCCTTGAACGCGTGACCCTGCACGTCAATTGACACTTCGGTGTGCTGGCTTGACGCCGAGTCGCCAAACGTTGCGAGGAACCTCTTTACTATCAGGTCGTATATCTTGAATTCAAGCCCGCCCAGCTTTTGCCCCGGCGCGACTCCCGTAGGATAGATCGCCGGGTGCGCCGGATCTGACATCCTGCCTTCGTTTGGAGCAAGCCTGTTTCTTGAGAGGAGCATTGACGTGAGGCTGCCGTAGCTTCCGATCCTCGAAAGGCCGGAGATTATCTTGCCGTAGCCAATTGACGGCGGCAGCTTTTGGCTTGACGTGCGCGGGTATGAAATGAGCGCCCGCAGGTACAGCTTTTCAGCTATCGACAGCGTGTAGCCGGGCGAAACTTTGAACAGCCTGTACGCTTCGCGCTGGAGGTCGCCGATGTTGAAAGGAGTTGGTGGCCGGAGCACCACTTTTTTGCTGCTGACGTTGCTGACTGTCCCATCCTTGCCAATGCACGCGCTGACAATCGACCGGGCTTCTTCAAGCGTCTCTACCTTTGGCTTTTCATAGCGCGCATCAAACTGCTGGTTGTCCTTGGCGAACCTGCCGGCTATGGTCCAGTACGGGTCGGGGACATGCAGCCTGATCTCTAGCTCCCTGTCTACTGCAAATGCAAGAGTCGGTCCCTGCACCCTGCCGATTGACAGGTTGCGGTAGCGGTTGGTGGTCTTGAACGACTTGGCAAGTGCTCTTGACAGGTTGACCCCGTAAATGAAATCGAGCATGTGCCGGGACCGGCCGGCCTCTGCCAACCCGCCGTTTGGCTTTGCCAGATTTGCAAACGACTCTTTTATCTCGTCGTCTGTCAGAGTCGAGAACTTGGCTCGCAGCGCCTGTCCGTACTTGCCATTGCAGGCGTACTGCAGTATGCTGTGGCCTATTACCTCGCCTTCCTGATCGTAGTCGCACGCGTGCACAAAGCCCGACGCGTTTTTTGCCAGATCAGAAATTACCTTGATTGCCCTGGCAGCCCTTGGGTTCTCTGTAACAGGAGCCCATTCCAAATCAAGCACCGGGTAGACGCTCCTGTTTTTTGTCGCATCGGCCAGCCCATAGAGGTGCCCAAGCGCCGTGCAGACTTTGTAATGGCGTCCGTCAGATGTCACGTCGAAAACCGAAATCCCGCCCGGCCTAGTTTCAGCCGGGCTGCCAAGCGCCTGCGCTATCCTTCTAGCGGCATCCGGCTTTTCGCAGACGACAAGGGTGTACGACAAACAGCCGATCTTCTAGTTTTATCCATATTAATCCGATCCTGATGCGCTAAACATCCACCATGATTCTTCTGTTGCGACAGTAATCAAGCTATTTATAATGCAAAAAGGTAGTTTTATGAGATGACGAGCAAAGTATGCGTTCTTGGCGCCGGCAGCACAAAATATGGAAAATTGAATGAAAGTATCATTGAAATTGCATTAAACGCAGCCAAAGATGCCATAGAATCCGCGGGGATTACCCCGAAGGAGATCCAGGCAGGCTACATTTCAAACGTTTTCGGAGTTGCCGACAAGCAGGTGCACATGGCCCCTGTCATAATGAGCAACCTCGGCATTTCCCATGTCCCCGGCCTCACGATTGAATCGGCGTGCGGCTCTGGCTCTGTCATGTTCAGAGAAGCATTCGCCAACGTGGCAGCAGGTTTCTATGATTGCGTCCTTGCGCTTGGAGTCGAAAAGGTGACCCACACCGGCACGGTCCACAGCACAACGCTATTTTCATATTGTTCAGACTTTTTCTATGAAGGTGGCAACGGCGCGTCCTTCCCCGGGCTCTTTGCGTCGATGGCCCGCGCGTACATGACGACTCACAAGGCGACAGAAGAGGACTTGGCTAATGTTGCGGTCAAGAACCACGAAAACGGCATGTTCAACCCAAAGGCGCACGTGCACAAAAAGATAACAGTTGACGATGTGCTAAAGTCGCCGGTGGTTGCATCGCCACTGAAACTGCTCGACTGCTGCCCATTCTCTGACGGCGCGTCGGCTGTCATACTCTGCAGCGAAGACTTTGCCAAAAAGAGCGGCAAGCCCTACATGGAGATAATCGGCTCCGGCAGGGGCGCTTCACCAGCGGCAGTACAAGGCAGGGAAGACATCACCACCATCCCAAGCACGGTGGCAGCTGCAAGGCAGGCGTACAAGATGGCCGGCGTTGCACCAAAGGACATCAACTTTGCAGAAGTTCATGATTGCTTTACGATTGCCGAGATCATCGACATTGAAGACCTGGGATTCTTCCCAAAAGGCAAGGCTGCCCACGCGGTGAGGGACGGGGCGACTCGCCTCAATGGCGAGATCCCGATAAACCCGTCAGGCGGGTTAAAGTCAAAGGGCCACCCGATAGGCGCGACAGGAGTCGGCCAGGTGGTCGAGGTGTTTGAGCAGTTCACCGGCAGGGCAGGGCAGAGGGCAGTGCCAAAAGCAGAGATTGCGCTCACCCACAACTTTGGCGCGACAGGCGCAAGCGCCGCAGTCCACATATTCAAAAAGGTAGACAGGAAGTAATGGTTACAGAAAACACCCGCGACAAGTTCATCGAAGCCGCAAACAGGAAAAAGATCCTTGCGCACAGGTGCACCACGTGCGGCCACCTGATGCTTGAGACGGTGCTCTTTTGCGAAAAGTGCTCGGGCAGCAAGTTCGAGCACGCAGAGCTAGAGGGTAGCGGCAAAGTAGTTACATACACAATACAAGCGGTTGCCCCGGAAGGCTTTGGAGATGCCGGCCCGTATGCGTGGGTGGTATTTGACATCGACAACGCAAAGCTGAGGGCGTCAGGGTTCCTCCCCGGAGTCGCAGAACCCAAGGACCTGCCAGTAGGGGCAAAAGTCAGGGTAACCGGCTTTGACCAAAAGCACGGCCTCATGCTCCAAAAATCATCATGAGATGTATGTAGCGTCTCATACACAGCTTTCTCTTATATCCATCTCATGAGATAGCTATGTCCATGTACATGTTCGAATCAAAAGTCTATGAATGCCATCAATGCCGCGAGTTCTTTTTCTTCAAGCTCGATACCGACGATCATACCAAGCGTACCGGCCACTCTACATTCAAGGTGACAGACTGGACTTCGCCGGCGCC
>JAJPDY010000111.1 GCA_023252395.1 Nitrososphaera sp.
GCCTTTCTCCGTATCTGGTACTCGTCATACAGCATCCCCACGTACTTTTCAATCGTTGAAGTGGCCGGGATGTTTATGATAAAGTCTATTTTGCGGTCATACAGCAGATCGGAAATGTTGGGCTTGCGGTCCGGCTCGCTTATCTTGTAGACCAGCTGCACGTCCTTGACGTTGTTGTTTTCAATAAATTCCGCGGTGTGCTCAGTGGCCATCATGTTGTAGTTCATGGACGAAATGAGCGATATTATCGGCAGCAGCTTTTCCTTGTTCTTTTGCCCGCCGATGGTTATCAGGGCGGCTCCGGACAGCGGAAGCGAATAGCCGGCGGCCATGTACGCCTTTGACAGCGCGTCGTAAAAGCTGTTGCCAAAGCACGCAACTTCGCCTGTCGATTGCATCTCTACTCCAAGCACAATGTCCGAGCCTTCCAGCTGCATGAACGAGAACTGCGGCACCTTTATCCCAAAGCCGGTGGTCTTGAGCCAGAGGTCTTTGGCAGCCGGAGGCAATGGCTTGCCAGTCATTGCCTTTGCTGCCAGGTTGATTAAGTTGAAACCAACGAACTTGCTCACAAATGGCATCGACCGCGACGCCCTCACGTTTGCCTCTATCACAGACACTTCGTCATCTTTCACCAAATATTGTATGTTGAGCGGCCCCTTGACGTTGAGCGCCTTGCCAATCCTTGCGCTATAGTCTGTTATGGTGTCGACAGTCTTTCTGTCAAGCCGCCACGGCGGTATGCTCATCATCGCGTCGCCCGAGTGCACGCCTGCATTGTCGATATGCTCTATCACAGAGCCAATGACTACGTCCTTGCCGTCTGCAACCGCGTCCACTTCTACTTCGGCTGCATCTTGCAGGAACTTGCTGATCACTACTGGATAATCGGGGCTGACGTTTGTCGCGTCAGTGAGGAACCGCTCGAGCTGCTGCTCGCCCCACACCACCTTCATGGCGGCGCCCGAGAGAACATACGAAGGCCGGACAAGCACCGGGAACCCTACCGTGTCTGCAAATTCCTTTGCCTCTGCAAGCGACGTGAATTTTCTCCACGCCGGCTGCTTTATGCCTAGCGTGTCTAGCATCTGGCCGAACTTTACCCTGTCTTCTGCCCTGTCGACGTCTTCGCTGCTCGTGCCGATTATCCTGATCCCGTTCTTTGCCAGCTTGGGGGTCAGGTTGTTTGCAGTTTGGCCGCCGACGCACGTGACTACTCCTGTCGGCCGCTCTTTATCGCAAATGTCCATCACGCGCTCTAGCGTCAGCTCTTCAAAATACAGCCTGTCGCAAATGTCGTAATCCGTGGACACTGTTTCAGGGTTGCAGTTTATTACTGAAATTTCCTTGACTCCGTTTTCCTTCAAGCCCCACACCATGTTGACCGTGCCCCAGTCAAACTCGACGCTGCTTCCAATCCTGTAGGGGCCGGCACCGAGCACCACCATCCTGCTGTCTGACTCGCCTTCGACCTTTACGTCGTCGGCCTGGCCGCCATAAGTCAGATACAGGTAGTTTGTCTTGGCGGGCCACTCTGCAGCCAAAGTGTCGATTTGCTTTACCGCCGGCTTTATCCCGAATTTTTCCCGGAGCGCCCTGACCTGCATCTCGTCAAGGTTGATGCAGCGGCCGATCTGCCTGTCTGAAAATCCCATCTTTTTCGCCTTCCTTATCGCGCCCTCGTCAAAGCTCGACTTGCGCAATTTGTCTTCCATGTCGACGATGTTTTTTATCTTGACTAGGAACCACGGGTCGATGGCTGACAGCTGGTAGATCCGCTCGATAGTCATGCCGGCCTTCATCGCCTCGACTACTGCGAATATTATCTCGTCGTTTGGATGGATAAGCGCCTGCTCTATCCGCTCAATGTCTTCCGGGGTTGGCGCGGGCGGCGAGCTGGCATTTGCAACAAGGCCGTCCTTGCCGATGTCGCACATCCTGATCGCCTTTTGTATGACTTCTTCAAACGTCCTGCCAATCGCCATCACCTCGCCTACCGACTTCATGGCGCTTCCAAGCTTGCGCTTCACAAGCTCGAACTTACTAAAATCCCACCTCGGCATCTTTAGCACAACATAGTCAAGCGACGGCTCAAAGCACGCAGTGGTCGCCTTTGTTATCCTGTTTATCAGTTCCGGCAGCGTGTAGCCAAGGCCAATTTTTGCAGCCATGTACGCAAGCGGGTAGCCCGTTGCCTTGCTTGCAAGTGCTGACGATCTTGAAAGCCTCGCGTTGATTTCAATCGCAGTATATTGTTCTGACAATGGATCGAGCGCGTACTGGATGTTGCATTCGCCAACAATTCCGCAGTAGCTGGTCGCCCTGATGGCAGCCGAGCGCAGCATGTGGTATTCATAGTTGTTGAGCGTCTGCGACGGTGCGATGACAATGTTGTCGCCCGTGTGAACGCGCATGGCAAGCACGTTTTCCATGTTGCACACGATGACGCTGTTGCCCTTGTAGTCGCGCATCACTTCATACTCTATCTGCTTCCAGTGGCCGACGTAGCGCTCTATCAGCACCTGGTGCACCATGCTGAGGTTAAGCCCGCGCTGCACGATCTCTTGCAGCTCGTATTCGTTGTACGCGACTCCGCCTCCCCTCCCGCCAAGCGTGTACGCGACTCTGATTATGACTGGGTATCCTATTTCATTGGCAGCCTTGAACGCCTCCTGCATCGAGTTGACCGCAAAGCTCTGGAGCACCGGGACGTCGCTCTTTATCATCGCGTCTTTGAACATCTGCCGGTCTTCGGTGATCTCGATTCCCTTTATCTGGGTGCCAAGAACCCTTATCCCGTATTTTTCAAGTATTCCCTGCTCGTGGAGCGACACTCCGCAGTTGAGCGCGGTCTGGCCGCCAAAGCCCAGCATTATAGAGTCGGGCTTTTCAGCCTGTATGACTTTTTCAACATAGGCTGTATTGATTGGAACTGGATACACCTTGTCTGCAAATCGCGTGTCAGTCTGGATTGTAGCAATGTTGGGGTTTATCAGCACGCTCTTGACCCCTTCCTCGGCAAGCGCCTTGAGGCACTGCGAACCGGAGTAGTCGAATTTGCGGCCAGTTTACTGGCTTTCGCCCGCTTCTCCGATTTTTATTGCCCCGCTTCCGAGAACAAGGACCTTCTTTATCGACTCATCTCTTGGCGCTTTTCCTCCCTCCTTTTTTCGCACTTGGCTTTTTGGCTCTTTTCTTTTTCGCCGGCCGCTCTTCGGCAACCGGGCTTATACCGTCGGTGATTATCTGCTTGAACCTGTCGAACACAAACATGCAATCGTACGGGCCGGGCGACGCCTCCGGGTGGAACTGAACAGCAATTATTGGCTTGCTCTTGTGCTCTATCCCTTCCACGGTGTCGTCGTCGGCGTTTTCAAACCACACCTTAAATCCAGTCTTGCCAAGGCTCTTTGGGTCTATTCCGTAGCCGTGGTTCTGGCTTGTGACGTAAACCTGGCTGTTTCGCCTGTCGACGCACGGCTTGTTCTGGCCCCTGTGGCCGAATTTCAGCTTGTACGTGTCGGCGCCGCCTGCAAGCGCAAGTATCTGGTTCCCTAGGCATATGCCAAGGGTCGGAGTCGAAGTCTTGATCAATTTCGTGGCTGTTTTTATCGTGCCCGTGCAGACCTTGGGGTCGCCGGGGCCGTTGCTAATCACCACGCCCTTTGGGTTGTACGACATCACCTGCTCGTACGTCGCGTCCCACGGCAGGCGGACTACTCTGTAGCCTGTCCTCATGATGTTGCGTATGATGCTGTATTTCACGCCCGTGTCAAGCACTATCACGCAGTCCTTGCCCTTGTCACCGTATTCCTGGGGCTTGCTTGTAGAGACTTCGGGCATAAAGTTCAAGCCTTCGTACTTGGCGCTTGCCATCACCTTTTTCACCTGCGAGTCGTCGATAGGGCTTTCAGAAACAACCACCGCGCCCATCATTACCCCGCGCACTCGCAGTTTTTTCGTCAGCTCTCTTGTGTCGATTCCGTAGATGCCGGGAATCTTTTCTTCATAGAGCCACTGGTCAAGCGTCTTTGTACAGCTCCAGTGGCTTGCAATATCTGATAAATCATGAATCAAGAGGGCCTTTACCTGAATTTTTTCGGATTCAAAGTACTTGGGCAATCCGTACTCGTCCTTGACGTCAAAGCTCGGCACCCCGTAGTTGCCTACCAGCGGGTAGGTCATGCAAAGTATCTGGCCGCGGTACGACGGGTCGGTCAATGTTTCGGTGTAGCCTACCATCCCCGTGTTGAAAACGACTTCGCCGGCTATCTCTGAAGGGTATCCAAAGCCAACGCCGTCAAAAACACTGCCATCTTCTAGAACCAGCTTGGCCGCATAGCCTGTATAAGTCTGTTGCAGTGTTGGAATTTTTTGAACCCTCACGAACTGTTAAGACTAGCAAATTTAAGTTTTGCTTTATTTTCGGATACAGTAATATTGTTGGGCGGCTCATAAGTCTCGTCTTTGCGTCATGACTGAACAGAGGCAGCGATGCGCCATCTGCGGCTCGCACTTTGCCGAACGCAAGTGCTACTTTTGCGAAAGCAAGGTCTGCACGTCCTGCGTAGTCCCTGCAGACGTGTCTGGCAGCTATTCGACTACAAAGTGCGTCAACTGTGACAGGAAAAAGGTAAACAGGGTGGGCACCCTGACACTGCTCAAGAGAAACTACTACATCCTAGTAATCATTGTGGCGTTCTGGCTCTTTACGGTGTTTCCGCTGCCGTTTTTGCAGATGGCGGGCCTTGAGATAAACCCGAGCGCGTTCCAGCCGGTGCTCATCGCAACGGCCGTAATGACGGTGCCGTTCGTGTTCATGTTCCTTGCGTGGCAGAAAAGGGCACCCCGAGGCTCCCAATAGAGCCGTTTGGGT
>JAJPDY010000005.1 GCA_023252395.1 Nitrososphaera sp.
AATTACTTGCCAATCGGCATGGCGCTTACAGAGCTGTCAACATAGCCCTGCCATTCTTGCTTCAGGCTGTCCAGCTCTTGCGAATCGGCTTTATCGCCGCTCTGAACTTTTGCCTTCATTGTGTCCAGATATTTTGTATAGCTGTCAAGCGCCTTTGTATAAGTGCCAAAGCTCTCCTGCCATTCCTGTGCCGGCCTAGCATCTGTGAGCTCTTTTCGCAAGCTCTGGACTTCAGTCAAACCACTACTAATCTTGTTCTGCATGTCTGCCGTGCTCACGGTGCCGTTCTTCCACTGCTCAAACTGCGAGTCGACGCTTGTGGCGGTGCTGTTGTGCCGGGAATACACGTCGTTTATGATTTCAAGTTCGCCACGAGGCGGCATAATGAAGGTGCCGGGGCTGCTCTGTGGTATCAGCCATATCAGAAAGCTTGCGCCGACGATGGCTGCGGCAATTCCTGCCGTCACGGCTATGCCCTTCTTGCTTGCCAAACGAGCATAGCTTTTGAGCACTCTAATAAAAAGGATATCAAAATATACCCAGAGCATTTTCAAGATTGCAGATGAGTTCAAGTGGACCGGCGCAGCCAAATATCGGCAAGCTGACCTATCGCGAGAACCTGACACCAGACCTTGCGATATTGAGGATGCAGCCTGCAGACGGGAGTTTGATACCTGATTTCAAGGCGGGGCAGTTCGTGGCCCTCGGGCTGCAGTTTCAGGGCGACGACAGGGTTACTTACCGGGCATATTCACTGTCCTCGCCGCCGGAAGAGAGGCGATACTTTGAATTCTATGTAAAGTGGGCGACAGAGCCGGTGATGGGCAAGTTTACAAGCGCGCTTTTCAACATGAAAGACGGCGATACGCTCTACTGGCGCAAGCCTGCCGGCGCGTTCACGATTGAAGACAAAAAGGCTGACGGCACGCCGGACACCCGGCGCCTTGTGCTGGTCGCGTCGGGCACCGGCCTTGCACCGTTTATCAGCTATATCTTGCACTTCAAAAGCATCGGGTCGAAAAGAAAGGTTGTATTGCTCCATGGCGCCAAGTATGCGCAAGAGCTGGGCTACCGGGGTATTCTGGAAAAGATGGCTGCAGACGATCCAAACTTTACCTATATTCCGACTGTGAGCAGGCCGGACCACGAGCTGTCCCGGGGTTGGCAAGGCAACGTAGGCAGAGTGGAGAGCCTGCTTGTTGACAGGGACGGCGGCTCGCCTCTGGAAAAAGCGATAGGCGAAAAGGTGGCGCCAGACAACTCGTTCTTCCACATCTGCGGCTACCAGGGCACAATTGACACGGTAACTTCAATACTCGGCCCGCTTGGCTTTGTCACAAACAGAAACAAGAGAAAGGACGGGTCATTTGACATAAAGATAGAGACATACGGATGACAGCAATCCTCATTATACTGTCCAGCTGATAAACCCGCAATTGCCAGAGCAGTATGCCGCAAGAACCGCCCGCTACCAAGGGTCAGTGATGGTAGACATTTGCGACCTTGAGCTGATAGGGAGCAAGCTGGAGCAGGACGGCCTTGTGATCAACCTCACGCAGGAGTACTACCAGCAGGAAGTGATAGAGAGCTCTTACGCCAAGGAACTGCTGCTAAAGTGCGACACCGCAAATCTGGTTGGCAACAGGATAGTCCAGCAGGCGCTTGACATGAAACTGGCAAAAGAGGCCAGCATCAGGAAAATCTCGGGTGTGCCGTTTTTGATGATCTACAAGTTCCAGCACAGGTAATTGCCGCCAGAGAGTTGGAGCTTTTGCCAGTGCTCTATAACGAGAGAGCAGCACTACACATAATAACAAAAGATTTGCTTCATTCTTCATAGTGCCGGAGGAAGAAAGAGAAGATCAGGAAAGGGAGGAACCCGAGTTTCCGGAAGAAAGCGGGCACAAGAAAATGGCAAGAGCCGACAGGCGGCTTTCGCACAGCGAGCGAGAAAGCCGGCTCCTTGTCAAGCGGTCTGAAGATTACCAGGTTTTCGATAATGTCTTTGACGTGCCGACCCTCATGACTATCAACCAGATGGTAGACGACGGCATAATCAAGCACGTCAGGGGCTCGCTTGCGGCAGGCAAGGAGTCCAAGGTCTACCTCGCAGTGGCGCCTGACGAGTCGCTGCGAATACTAAAGATATACCTCACGGTAAGCGCCGAGTTCAAAAAGCGCATGCAGTACATCGCCGGCGACCCGCGGTTCTCTGACATAAAGAAAGGGTCGCGCAACCTGATGACTCTGTGGGCAAAAAAAGAGTTCAAGAACATGCAGGCAGCAAAAGCGGCCGGCGTGAGGGTTCCAGCCCCGATCGCGGTTCGAAAGAACGTTCTTGTGATGGAGTTTGTTGGGGACAGCGAGGGCAACTCTGTGCCTCCGATAGTCGAATCGGAAGTCACTGAAGATGATTATCTGCAGCTGATAGAGCAGGTGTCATTGCTTTACCAGAAAGCCCGGCTGGTGCACGCCGACCTGTCTGAATACAACATATTCAAGACCGACAAGGGCATCATGCTCTTTGACTTTGGCTCCGCAGTGGACATCCAGCACCCAAATTCAAAACAATTTTTAGTCCGCGACGTCATTAATGTAAATAGGTTCTTTGCAAAGCGCGGAATAGACGTTATGGACGCCGTGCAGGCAGTAGAAAAGATCAAAGGAGAAACAAAATGAGCTTCCAACACACGACAAAAATCCCCCGGGAAAGAATAGGGGCCCTCATAGGCAAGCGCGGCAAGGTAAAGCAGCAGATTGAAAAAAGGTGCGGGGTAGAAATTGAAATTGACAGCGAGAGCGGCAACACAATAGTCTCAAGCACCAAGCCGGCGGAGCAGATGGATGCTTTCAGGGCTGTCGAAGTGATAACTGCCATTGGCAGGGGCTTTTCGCCAGAGCGCGCGTACAGGCTGCTTGACAGCGAGGAGGTAATGTTCCAGCAGATGGACCTGCACGACTATGCAGGCAGGTCGCCAAACGCGCTAGAGCGAATCAAGGGCAGGATAATAGGCGAGGGAGGCAAGGCCCGCAGGATGATAGAAGAGCTGAGCGGCGCCTCGGTTTCTGTGTACGGCCACATGGTAGGCTTTATCGGCGAATACAAGGAGGTAAAGCTTGCAACAGACGCCATCGTCATGCTTGCCAAGGGAAGCATGCACAAAGGCGTTTACAACATGCTGCAAGACGCGCGAAGAAGGGACAAGCTGGACAGGATGCGGCTGTGGGAAGACAATTACGACAAGGATGATGAAAAAGTCATACCTTCTGAATCTTGATAGTGAGCACGCCGTTTCTGTACTTGTAGTCTGATATTCCCATTTCCTGCTCCTGCTCTAGCGGGACGTCGCGCGCAAAATTCTGACCGCCCTTTATGTGGAGCAGACCGCCTATCAGTTTTACATTTATCTGGTCTTCCGGGCCGGGAACCTCTGCGACAAAAACTACTTCGTCGTTGTTCTTTATCAGGTCGTAGACCCAGTCCTTCTGCTCGGCATCTCTTATCATCTTTTCATCCGTGGACCTTGCCATGATCCTGACTTCCCTGACCCAGTAGATAAGGAGGCCCGAGCCTGCTGCAAGGAAGATAAAGCCAATGTTTCCTTGAGAGCGCGCAAAGAGGACGAACATTATCCCGATAAACAATAGCGCAAGGAGTGGAACTATGAAATCCACTGATCGGCTCGCGTACTTTTTCTTGTATCGGGCTATCCCGGGTCACCCCCAGCCGGCATTTCTAGATCTAACTAGCACGGCGAGATTATAAATCCTTATACACAATTTTTCGTACAGATTCAGCCGCCGCCCCAGCGCTTGAACATTCGGTGCTCGATCCCAAACTGGTCCAGCACCTTGCCTACAACGTGGTTTATCAAGTCGTCCATCGTCTCGGGCCTGTGGTAAAAGCCCGGCATTGCAGGCAGTATTGTTACGCCAGAGCCGGCAAGCTTGGTCATGTTTTCAAGATGGATTTTTGACAGAGGGGTCTCCCTTGGCACGACTACGAGCTTGCGCTGCTCCTTGATGCATACGCCGGCGGCGCGGGAAACAAGGCTGTCGTCAAAGGCGTTTGCAATGCTTGCAAGGGTCTTCATGCTGCATGGAACAATAGCCATGCCGTCTGTTTTGAATGAGCCACTAGAAATCGGCGCCGCCATGTTGTCGTCTTCATGGTACTCTGTGGCAAGCGACTTTACGTATTCCGCGGTCTTGTCAGTCTCTATCTTGATGTTCTTGGCTCCCCATTCGCTCATGACAAGGTGTGTTTCTACTTTAAGTTTCGAGAGCGCCTCAAGCATCCTTATGCCGTATATCACTCCGGAAGCGCCGGTGATCGCCACGACTAGCCGCAATTACCTGAGATCCTTCTGCTCGCTATTTAATGGTGCTGGCAAGCATTTATTTAGAAAGCATCAATGATTTTCTTTCGTTGCTGACGGTCTTTGGCACGGTCGCCCTTGACACCACCCGTACCCCGTTTCGGACAGAGGCTAGGATACTTGGTGGCGCCGCCACTTTTGCTTCACTTTCGTCAAGCATTTTCACGCAAACATCCATAGTCGCAGTGGTCGGCTCAGACCTGCCTGCCGAGCATGTCCGCGCCCTTCAGGCAAAGGGCATCAACACCAAAGGCATTGTAACTATTGAAGGGGGCAAGACATTCCACTACGATTCGTCTTTTGATTACGACCTGTCAAACAGGACTACTAACAAGACCGAGCTTGGAGTCGTGGCAGGCTTTAACCCAGTGATACCTGACGAGTACGCAAAATCAGAATACGTCTACCTTGCAAACAACGACCCAAAGCAGAACATCAAGATCCTGCAGCATTTCGACAGCCCAAAGATGGTGATGTGCGACACTATAGAGTTCTGGATAAACGGCAGCAGAGAAGACGTGGAGAAGATGATTGGCATGACAGATGGCGTTGTTATCAATGACAACGAGGCAAGGCTGCTCTGCAAGGAAGCCAACCTGTCAAAGTGCGCCAAGAAGATAATGTCGTGGGGATCGAAATTTGCGATAATCAAAAAGGGCGAGCATGGAGCCGTCCTTTTCACAAATGAGGGCGCAGTGTTTCCTTCTGCCGCATTTTTCCTTGACGAAATAGTAGATCCTACTGGCGCCGGCGACTCGTTTGCCGGCGGCTTTCTCGGGCACATTGCGCGAAAGGGCCGGTCAGACTTTGCCGCCATGAAGGAGGCAGTGATATACGGCAACGTCATGGGCTCATTTGCCGTCGAGGACTTTGGGGTAAAGCGCCTGCTTGCGATAACAAAAGATGACGTCGAGGAGCGCTATCGCAAGTACTGCAACTTGGTGCAGTTCTAAGGATAAATAGTTGCCCGCCCAATTGTCCTGCATGGGCAGCGTAAACATTGAAACAGGAGCTGCTCTGAACCAGAAGTAAAGTAGCATGGCAGTCAACCTTTCAAACGCCGAAGAGGCTATAATTTCAGAGCTAAAGATAAGCCCGGACGAAGCCAAGGCGTTTCTGGCAATAGTCAAGGGCGGCAAGATGGACCCTGCCAAGATCTCGGCCGCGCTGAAATGGAACGACGAGCAGCGCGCGCTGCAGGCTGCCAAGTCGCTAGTCGGCAGGGGCATGGTCATAGAGATAACAAAGACAGAATTTGAGTCGCTCCACCCGCGCTTTGCAATCACGAACCGCTACCGGAGGCGCTGCGAGGAAGACGGCATCCCCTTCAAGAAGAACCTGAAGGTGGACAACATCGGGATTATTCTTGAAAAGCCTTACGAGGATGCAAGAACTAAATAAGTGGCACCTTGCAACAGGGATATCGCATGACGACTTCAGACCCGACTGGCGGCGACAAGGTAGTCTACTTTGGGGTGATAAACATCAACGAGAACAGCAGGACGATAGGCTCGGTGGATGTCTGGCGCAGCCTGCTTACAAAGGAAATGTTTTGCGAGGAAAAGCGCCTTGGAATAGAGGAAATCGTCGACTATATCGGCATGCCAAAGATAGACAAGGACAAGAAATGGGCAGTCGCAATCAGCAAGAACAGAAAAGGCCATCTCCGGTGGAGGCTAGTCAAGCTGGTAAAGGAAGGCAAGTTCACGTTCACTGACGCTGACGACAAGGCAGTTGAAGTCAACTCCAAGGATTTTAAGATAATTGACCCAGAGTGGTGGAGCTTTTTGGTCGAAGAAAATGTGAACCGCAACATGGAAGTGGCGGATGGGCCAAAGAAATGACGATGCATAAAGACGACGATGACATTCCAGTGACAGTATTTGTGAAAAGCGCAAGTGGAAGCGAAGTGGCAAGCAAGCTGTCAGGATATTTCGTAATCAAGGGTCAGGAATTTCGCTTTACCGCAATAGCGTTTGGCCGCATTGGCGGCCACAATGCAAGCGTCAAGGTGCCCAAGACTACACTTGCAAAGATAGCAAAAATGGGAATCGACCCGGAGCAGCTGCAACTGACGATACAGCGCAAGCTGATCGAAGGCGACATTGTGCTCCCTGAAGGGATAAAGCCGCCATCAGAGTAGCGAGCCTTCAAGCGCTTTTCCGCAGGAGCATTTTGCGCGCTTGTCCGGAGTTGCAGGCACCAAGTCTGCTACCAGCTTTTTCGTCTTTTCAACATTCTTTGCCAGAGTCTCAATTATCTCTGCCGAGCTGACAGGCTTGTCCGCCCACACATCATAGTCGGTGACCGTGGATATCGATAGATAGCAAATCTCGGCTTCCCTTGCAAGCGAAACTTCGGGCACGAGCGTCATGCCAATGATTTCTGCCTTCATGACGTCGCGGAAGAACTTGGATTCTGCCCTTGTTGAAAACCGCGGGCCTTCAATGCAGACGTAGGTCGCCCTGTCGTGCACCGGAAATTTCAATTTCTTTATCCTGTCGATTGCGATGCTGCGAAGCTCCGGACAGAACGGGTCGGCTGTAGAAACATGGCATACCTGCCCGCCGTCGTAGAACGTGTACTCGCGCTTTTTCGTAAAGTCGATGAACTGGTCGGGGATTGCAATGTCGCCGGGCTTGTAGCTTTCTTGCAGGCTGCCTACCGCGGAAGGCGCTATTATGCGCTTGACTCCAAGCTGCTTTAGCGCCCAGATGTTCGCCCTGCTGTTTATCTTGTGAGGCGGGATTCTGTGGCCCTTGCCGTGGCGCGGGATGAACGCGACTTTGACGCCGGCATACTCGCCTATCGTGACAGAGTCAGAAGGCTCGCCATAAGGCGTGTGCACCTTGACCTCGCGCTTTGCGCTAAAAAGCCCCGGGTCGTAGACGCCGGTCCCGCCTATTATGCCAATGTCTGCGCTATTCGCCATGATATGTCACCAGCGACTGGACCTTGTAGCCCATCTTGCGCAGCCTGTCGGCGCCATGCAAGTCGGTGAGCTCTATAATGAATGCAAAACCTACAACCTTGCCCCCTACTTCTTCAATCAGCTGCGAAGCGGCAACTGCGGTACCCCCAGTGGCAATTAGGTCGTCGGCGATAAGGATATTCTTGCCCTTGCCAAGGGCGTTATGCTGGAGCTCCATGATGGCACTGCCGTATTCAATGTCGTATGATTTTTTGATAGTCTTGCCCGGCAGTTTGCCAGCCTTGCGGATCATTATCACGCCGGTGCCAAGCTTCATTGCAAGTGCGGTCGCCGTAACGAACCCCCTTGCCTCAATGCCTGCAACCGCGTCTATCTTTGCCTTGCCGTACAGGCGATGGAATTCGTCGGCGATGTAGTTCAGCGCGTCATTCCTCCGGAAAACCGGGTTGATGTCACGGAACATGATACCGGGCTTTGGAAAATCAGGATAGTTGCCTATGATGTCGCGAAGGTCTAGCTGCTTGGCTTTTGCTCCCACGCCACTAAAGGCGGATTCTGGCTGTAAAAAAGATTACGAAGCTACAATACTTTATACATTCGTGCCGCGAATAATAGATGGTGCCGACAGAGCAGCAGATCCAGTTCCGCGAGAGGGTGACCCGCCTGAAGGACTTTAGCGAGGCGTTTGAATTAGTGAAGACTGTAGTCATGCAAAAGTTCAGGATGCACCGCGCGGGTCTGAGCCTGATACTGCAAATGATGCCAAGCAACCTTGGAGCCTACCACATGCTCGGCTCAAACGCGATAGTGATGAACAGCTACCTCTTGGCTGCAGTCAAAAAAATTGCCGGCTCGAATGAAGAATACAACTCGTACATGTTCATGGTGCTCGCGCACGAGTACCTGCACAGCCTAGGAATAGTGGACGAAAACACTGTGCGCCAGATGACTTATGAGCTCTGCAAATGGATGCTAGGCGACGACCATCCTGCGGCCAGGATGGCAAAGGAAGACCCATCAACACTCTACCCTGAGCTAAAATCATTGATGCAGGCGCACTTTAGCAGGGAGTTTCAGGTTGTCGGAAATTTTGACAGGTCCAACCAGACATACATACAGTAATTAGCTCAACCTAAATTTTGCATAAAAATACTGGAAAATGGCATTACTTTTTTATTAAAAGACAGCTGAGAAAATATAAATAACATTGAAGGGTTTAGTTATTTCATCATGCCAATAAAGAATGGGGCAGAGTACATCGAAAGCCTCAGGGGTAGGAAACTTAAGATTCTGCTTTTTGGAGAACGTGTTAAAGAACCTGTTGATCATCCAATGATCCGGCCGTCGATAAATGCTGTCGCAGAAACCTATGATCTTGCTGTAGAAGATCCAGAGCTTGCGACCGCAAAGTCTTCACTGTCCGGCATACCTGTCAACCGCTTTTTGCATATCGCCGAGAGCGCGCAAGACTTGGTCAACCAGAACAAGATGCAGAGAAAGCTTGGCCAGCTTACCGGCACATGCTTCCAGCGCTGCGTAGGCATGGATGCGCTCAACTCGTTATATTCAACAACTTTTGAAATTGACGCCAAGCACGGCAAGCAGTACCACAAGCGCCTCATTGAATTCATAAAGACGATCCAGCGCGAAAATCAGGTGATAGGTGGAGCCATGACAGACGTCAAGGGCGACCGCAGCCTGTCGCCGTCGCAGCAGGAAGACCCAGACATGTTTGTGCACATTACAAAGCGCGACGCAAAAGGAGTCTACATCACCGGCGCAAAGGCGCACCAGACAGGGTGCATCAACTCCCACTGGATAATCGTCATGCCGACAATGAGGCTCAAGGCGGAGGACAAGGATTATGCAATCGTTGGCGCAATCCCTGTAGACGCTCCGGGCATCACCTACATCTATGGCAGGCAGTCATGTGACACAAGGAGCATGGAAGATGGTGAAATTGACGCCGGTAACGCCATGTATTCCGGGCAGGAGGCGATGATAATTTTCAAAGACGTGTTCATTCCAAACCACCTGATATTCATGGACGGCGAATACGAATACGCCGCAATGCTAGTCGAGCGCTTCACCTGCTATCATAGACGTAGCTACGTCTGCAAGACTGGCCTTGGCGACGTCCTAATAGGCGCGGCGGCTGCAATTGCAGACTATAACGGCGTTGCAAACGCGTCACACATCAAGGACAAGCTGGTTGAGATGACTTATCTGAACGAATCGATATTTGGCGCAGGCATTGCCTCTTCTTATCAGGCCCACAAGACGGCATCAGGCAACTGGC
This sequence comes from Nitrososphaera sp., assembly GCA_023252395.1. Taxonomy (GTDB): domain Archaea; phylum Thermoproteota; class Nitrososphaeria; order Nitrososphaerales; family Nitrososphaeraceae; genus Nitrososphaera. The sequence continues at coordinate 9,611 of JAJPDY010000005.1, forward strand.
AGAATGACGACATGCTGGCAAATGTTTGCAAGCACAGCGTCACAAGGTTCCCGTATGAAATTGGAAGGCTTGCCCAAGACATCGCCGGCGGCCTTATGGTCACGATGCCTTCCGAGAAGGACTTTCGCAGCTCCGAAGCTGGCCCGCTTTTGGAAAAATACCTGAAGGGAAGAAAGGGTGTCTCGACGGAAAACAGGGTAAGGATACTCAGGCTTATCGAGAACATGACGCTTGGCAGAAACGCAGTCGGCTACCTGACAGAGTCGATGCACGGCGCAGGGTCGCCTCAGGCACAGAGGATCCAGATCGCCCGGCAGATGCAGCTTGAATACAAGAAAAAGGTAGCCAAGAGGCTTGCAAAGATCAAAGAAGGCGAGGCATCAGAGTCTGTGCCAGAGTCGTCAGAGTACTTTGACAAGATATTTGGCGCAAAAGACAAGAAGAAGAAAGCCAAGTAATCTTGCCAAGGAATGGGCAGAGACGCTCTGCCTGTCTTTTTTCAAATTTCTAAAGCAATAGATTCTCAAATATCGCTAGCGATTTATGGCTATTACTTTTCTGTCATCCTTCTAGTCAACTTTCCTTCAAAAAGGGTTATTTATCGGTTCGACGTCTGTATAGTATTACTGCTTACGGGGTTATGTTGATTGAAATTAAATGAAGCACAGATCGAGGATCTCACCGGGAAAGTTTTTCGAACTATAATTAGCAACGGCAAGGACGGCATACTGCAATCAGAGCTGTGGAAGGAACTAGACCTGACAAGCCGCGACGGCTCCCGGGTGGCCATCCGCCTTGAAAAGCGCTCCCTCATCAGGCGCGAGAAGATTCTTGAGAGCGGCCGGTGGACCTACAAACTCTATGCAGTCAAGCTGCCTGTTGACACCGCAAGCATCGAACAGGCGCCCTGTCTGACGTGCCCTGTCGAACACATGTGCTCTCTTGACGGTTCTTACAGCCCGACAAGCTGCAATTTGATTGAAGATTGGCTCATCACCTCTTTTGACAACAACACTGCAAACCAGAAAAACCAAAAGCCTGTTAATAAAAAATGAGACTTGCTGACGCGCGACGCGACCAGTACCGCAGGCTGGCAAAGGATCAGGGCTTTCGCGCCAGATCCGCCTACAAGCTGTTGCAGCTGAATAATTCTTATCATATTCTCCGAAAGGGCAGCAAGGTAGTCGACCTCGGGTGCGCACCCGGCGGCTGGCTTCAGGTGGCAACAAAGGAAGTGGGCGGAGCTGGCAGAGTCGCCGGCATCGACCTCAAAGAAGTAGAGCCGGTAGCCGGCGCCACCATAATGCAGGGAAGCATTGAAGACCCGGACATTGCAGGCAAGATGGTCGAGGTTCTGGGCGGCAAGGCCGATGTCGTCCTGTCAGACATTGCGCCAAACGTCAGCGGCGTGTGGGACATCGACCATGCAAGGCAGATCTCGCTTACCGAGAGCGCGCTCGCCCTTGCGCAAAAAGTGCTGAGGGAAGGAGGTAGCGCGGTGTTCAAGGTGTTTGAGGGCGACATGCTAAACGACTTTAGAGCGGAACTGAAAAAGAGCTTTGGCAAGGTGCTTCTCAGCAAGCCCACAGCGAGCCGGCAGGCGAGCAGCGAGCTGTACGTGGTTTGCTCTGATTTCAAGCCCCAGCAAATCTCAAGCTGAATCTGCCATTGTTCAATTAAACCAAATAACCACTGGTTGAAGTTGATTAAATTAATTAACCTGTAAACAATTCTGTAAAGTACTGACAGCAAAGATGCCGCCGCATTCTGCAGACTATGAAAAGGGCACTTCGCCAGCCAAAGGCACTAGCCCCACAAAGGAGGCTCCGACTACTCATGGCCGGGTGCTGGTGCTGTGCATAGATAGGGATGACGACATTGGCTCAAAGGGTGGCATCGAGACGCCTATAGTTGGCCGCGATGCGTGCATCAACGCCGGCACGAGGCTTGCCATCGAGGACCCTGAAGATGCAGACTCTAACGCCATCTTTGGCGCGGTCAAGACCTATGAGGAGCTTGTGAGCAAGGGCTACACCGCCGAAGTTGCAGTTGTCGCAGGCAAGTTCAACAGAGGCGTCGAGGCGGACGAAAAGATAAGCCTTGAAGTTAAAAGCATCCTTGAAAAATACCATGCCGACGGCGCGGTCATTGTATCAGACGGCGAGGACGACGAGACTGTCCTGCCAGTCATACAATCAAGGGTGCCAGTAATCTCGGTTCAGCGCATAATAATCAGGCACAGCCGGAGCGTCGAGTATTCCTATGCGGTGCTCGGACGCTACCTCAAGATGCTTGTTTACGATCCACAGTATTCAAAGTTCTTTCTGGGCGTCCCCGGAGTGCTTCTTGCAGCCGGCGCCCTTGCAGTGATTTTTGATGCGGCAAAATGGGTGACAGCCATCCTGCTTGCGATACTTGGCGGCGCATTCATTGTCAGGGCATTTGACATCGACAAGGCAGTGAGCTCGCTTGGCAGGCTAACGCCAACTAGCTTCATCCGGATCTTCTCCGTAATAGCAGGTATCCTCATTATACTTGCTGCAATAGCAAACGGCGTCTCTAGCATACCGCCAGATATGCTCCAGCCGAACATGAGCGCATTTGAAGTCATTTCAAACAGGCTGCTTGTTGGGAGCTTTGCCCATGGCTTGATAACGCTCTTGTGGATAGGCATCGCCACGATACTTGGCGGGTCGGTGCTTACCAATTGGTTCCGGGGAAGCGTCAGGGTGGTGTCTGACATATTGCGCCTTGTAGTGCTTGCACTGCTCTACATCCCAGTGCTCCAGTTCACGTCTGTCCTCACGGAAGGCACCAATCCGTTCACGCTGATATCGTCGCTTCTGATAGGGCTGGCAGTGTCATTGGTAGCCGCCACATTCCTGTACCAGTATTTCAGGCACAGAAAGGGCGGAAACGAAGTTCTGAAACACTAATGTATCGGCCGCCATGACATGATGGGCATGCCCGAGCACGGCGACTATGATTCGCAAAAGTGGTACTGCGGCTACTGGATGACCGAGCAAGAATGGCTTGACATCCACGACTACGCACCTCCTGCACTCCAGCAAGAAGAAGAGGACAAGGAAGAGCAGGAAGAAGAATGACTTTGCAAAAAGCTTACAAACAAGCACATTAATTTCAATACGTGGCAGACGAGCGTTCTTCCGGTGCAGTAGTATTTTACAAGGAAGGCGCTGCAGAGCCTGAATATTTGCTGTTACACTACACTGCCGGCCACTGGGACTTTCCAAAGGGCAACATTGAAGCCGGCGAGAACGAAAAACAGGCAGCTACTCGTGAAATACGGGAAGAAACCGGTATCACCGACGTGGAGTTTATCGACGGCTTTCGGATGACTATAACTTACCGCTACCGCCACGGCAGGCGGCTTGTTGAAAAAGAAGTCGTGCTGTTCCTTGGCCGGACGCATACAAGGCAGGTGACGATCTCACACGAGCACATCGGCTTTGCATGGAAAAACTACGAAGATGCGATGCAACAGCTGACATATCGAAATGCAAAGAATCTGCTATCTGCTGCCCGGGATTTCATGCAGCAGCGCTCACTTGCCTACCGCTAGTATCCTGCTCTGCATTTCTTTAGTAGCTCTGACAGGCTCTTTTGCTTCAACTATTGCCCGGCCAATTATCAAGTAATTTGCACCACTTTTAATCGCGTTTTCCAAGTCGCCGCCCTGCGCTCCAACTCCTGGCGAATAAACAGGGATGCCTTGCTTGGCGACCTGCTTTAGTATCTCAAGCTGGGTCGCGCCAACCACTATGCCGTCGGCTCCGGCCTCGGCTGCCCTGCCAAGGAATGTATTGTATAGCGGGCGTCCGCCTTTCTCTTCAAGACCGTACCCTTCGCTTGCGCCGGGATGGCTCATATAGACAAGCGCAATCACGCCTGCGTCAACTTTGTGGGCACTTTGCACAAGCGCCGCCAGGCCGCCCTTGCCAATGAAGGGGTTTGCAATGACTGCGTCAAAGCCCATTTCTACAAGGTGGTCGACTGCAACTTGGTTCGTGTTTTCGATGTCGTTTAGCTTGATGTCTGCAATCGATTGCAATCCGCATGAATGCGCTGTCTTGTTTATTTGCGATATTTCAGCAGCCGACAGCGGCAGGATAAGATGAAAGTTCATCTTTATCGCGCAGATGTGTTGCTCCACTGCGTTGATGGTTTTTATGGCAAAATCCTGCAAGTCTGGCTTGTTTGATGGCGGGTCAAGCGCAAGGACTATCCTGCTCTTTTTGTTGTCGGCTGCTCTTGCAATCCTTTGCGAAAAGCTAGTCATAGGTCTTTACCAGCGGGTGATCCGCTGCCAGCCTTACCACCTTGAGGTAGACATAGCCATGCTCGTCAAGCCTTGAAGAAAATATCGGCTGCTCCACCTTTAGGCTTGAGTAGCGCAGGAACGGTTCTGCCTGCTCTTGATCAATCAACGTGTAGTAAAAGTATGATGCCGTGTCATTGTCGTTTGCGCTCATGGGCGTGCCAAGCACTATCTTGCCGCCATGCTGCTTGAACATAAAGATCGGCAGCGGCGGCTCGTCATACATTGTCTTGTACGCTGCCACCTTTGCCAGGCTTGACAGGTCCTTGAGCTTGATTATTGTGTAGCCTGATTTTTTGTCAACCTTTGCCGACCTTGTAAGCTGGCGGGGGAATTTCTCCACCTTTAGGACCGGCGAGTAGACAAAAGTAGGGTTGCCGACAGAGTCAGCAAGCAGGACTTCTTCAATGCCGTTACTTACCCTGTACGCCAGGTACTGGCCGCTCCCCGCGTCGGCCTTTGTATAGTAGATGACCGGCCTTCCGTTGATAATGTCCGTCTGGACTGCAAGCACCTGTTCTTTGTTAAAGACAAGCGAAAACGCCGGCAAAGGAGTCCGCTCTAGCGCGCACACTAATCTCCCAAAGTCCTTGAGACCTGCAAGCGCGATGTAGCATGGGGCTTTAAGCGGCAAATTCGCAGTATTGTGAATGGTTACGCTATTAAAGTCATCCGTCTGCCATTATGCTGTTGAGCGACAGCAGGGTTGCCGAGCTTGTCAGCCAAGCAAAGGCAATGGTAGACAGCAATGACCGGATGTCGCTCTGGCGCGCGTATGTGGCAATAGAGCATGCAATCCTTGACGTAAAGCTGAGGTACCATCTTGAAGGCGAGCCGCCGCCAAAGCCTGCAAAAAAGGCCGACCTTGCCGCTGCAAAATTGATGCTGGAGCGAATAGATCCATCGTCTGACAAGAAAAAATTGCTCTACGATCTTCGCGCCTGCCGCGACCTGCTCAAGGCCCTTGTCGCAAGCTACGACCGGCGGTCTACTACGTCGTAGAGCTCGGCGCCCGTGCCTATCAGAGTCACCTTCAGGCCAGTCTCGCCTTCGATATTCTCGATAAATTTCCTTGCTTCAGCTGGCAGCTTTGCATATTCTTTGACGCCGGCGCACTCTGGGTACAACACATCCAGCTTTGTCACTGCAAGCTGGGTGCCGCTGTTTAGCCTGATCGCCTTCTTTGCAAGGTCCATGTCAAATGGCGACGCCCTTCTCTGCCTGCCGGTGACGCTTCCAAATTCAAGCCAGCCGCGCTTTTTTGCCTCCTCTTCGCTCAGCTCGCTCTGGAGCGGCCCTCCGCCGACTCGCGTGACATAAGCCTTGAACACCACTAGCACTTCGTCCACTTTTTTTGGACCAATGCCAACGTCGGAGCAAATGCCTGACGCAGTCACGTCCTTTGACGTGACATATGGGTAGCCGCCGTGGAATAGCGACAGGTATGTCCCCTGCGTCCCTTCAACTATTACCTTTTCATTGTTTTCAATGGCATAGTTGACAGAGTTGCTGATGTCTTCAATGTAAAGCGAAAGTTCGGGAACGTCTCTTGCAAGCCGAAGAGTCCTCATTGCCCTGTCTGCGTTGGCCGGCCCGGTGCCAGTACCTGTCGTGCCAACCTTGCTTTTCAAATGATCCTCGCCCCTGTCTCTGTCAATGTGCGCCTGATCGATTATGCCGCACTGGGCGTCTACAAAAGTCCGGTCATCTGCCTGAAACATTGCAACCTCTTTCATGAAAATCTGCGGGTTGACAAGCACACCTGCGCCAATCAAAAGCCTAGTAGTTGGGTTGAGCGCGGCGCTTGGCAGCATGCGCACCTTGTACTCCCTGCCTTCAAAAGTAAACGTGTGACCCGCGTTTGGACCCACTCCTCCCCTTACCGCAATCGCGGGGTTGTCCTTCTTTGCTAAATACGCAATTATCTTGCCCTTTCCTTCGTCGCCATAGAAACCGCCGACTGTCACAAGGCATGGCATGACAAGTTCTCACATTGCGTGGCTATTTAATCCTTAGAACCGATTAAATCTCCCTGCTGCTGCAACCGTGTGCGTGAGCGCCGCCGGCAACATCATACAGATACTTGCAAACCTGCC
>JAJPDY010000112.1 GCA_023252395.1 Nitrososphaera sp.
GTTCCGTGTCAGTGACTGCAAGCTCGCTTGCGCTCAGGCGCTGGTCCCCAAGGAAGTAGCAAACAGTTACAGCAGATCTTGAACAGTTGGAGGGATTTCTTTTATCGTCATGTCATGAGCGGATGTTCATGGTGAAAAAAGTATCGCTGATCGTAATCGCGGCTGCCATAGTTGCAGGCGTCATAATCGCAACCACAATTCCTTTTTCTACACAGCAAACGCCAAAATCTGGACAGGCATCCGCTACTGACCAGAATAGTACTTCAAACACGACTGCCAGCGCAGAACCCGGCTCTGTTTTAAAGTTGTCAAGCGCAAGCGTACCGATAGACATACCCCTCATGAAGGGATACGAGAACGGCAGCGAGATCTATTTCATCGGGACCGACGTGTCAGACAAAGACCTTGCGGCTCAGCTGACAAACATAACCAAGTTCAAGGTGAACTATGCGCCGCTGCTCGCCAAGACGCCGCAGGACGCGCGCGGCCAGATCTACATATTTGAAAATGGAATTGCAGGCAACGGGTCGCTTGGGTTCCAAGTACCAGTCGCAAGCGCCAAGCCCGGCGATGAAGGATACAGCCCGCTCCAGCAGGTCAACTTTGTAAAGTGGACCGACCAGTCGCAAGCTAAGGAGCTCAAGTCTGTGAATGAGATCATGGAGCACAAGAACATGGGACATATTGCAATCACGCAGACAGACATTGTTGGAAACCACCCCGCAATCAAGTGGCAGGGCGGGCAGCTTCCAATCAGGGAAGACAAGAATGTCACTGACGACTCGAAATATGGCCCGGGACAGGTGTTGAATATTGACACCCAGAAGATGGTTGTCACGATGGTGGCCCACAGAGGATGGGGACCAGATGGCAAGTCTATATACTACATCGTAACAGACACCACGCCGGAAATGCCGAGCACTATGATGGGAGTCTCTTTTGTGCCAATCAACGAAAAACTTGCCGGAACGCCGGTCGCAGTAGACCTGTTCCAGTTCATGAATGGAATCAATGGCACCGGCCCGATGGGATTCCAGGCAGGAATTGGAGGGGCAAACCCGGGTGAAGCAAACTATAGCCCGATGTGGAAGATAAACTTCATCGCGTGGAAAGACCCTTCACAGGCGCGCCTGCTTGAAACGATGCAGGACATCAACGCCCAGACAAGCAATGGATCAGTAAGCCTCGAGCCGGCAATGGGAGGCAAGCACGTAGTCAACTGCCCGTTCTTTGACCAGCAAACAGTGTTTGAGCACAAGAGCAAGTAGCTCAAACACTTCTTCCTTTTTTCCATTAAAGAAGAAATTGAACCGTTGAACGCTAATTTTATTATCTTTATGCAACCACATTTTGGCATGGCGCAAATGACTACGCTCCAGATAGCGACCTTTGGGGGCGAAGGCCAGGAAGGCATAGCAGCAGGCATAAGGAACTTTCCGGTGCACAAGCTGGCGCTCGTATGCTACAGCTCTGACAAGCAAAAGGCAGAGGATTTTGGCAGAAAGCTCCGCACTGTTCTTGGGATGTCGACCACTATCAGCCTTGTCACGCGCGAGAACGTCATCAGGGACACAATGGAGAGAGTTGGCGAAATCCTCAGCATCCACAAAAGCGAATTCCAGCAGGTGCTAATGAATGTGAGCTGTGGCGACAAGCTGATCGGTTGCGCTGCATTATCGACAGCGTTTATCAACGGCATCAAGGCGTTTGGCATGGACTCGGCTGGCGCGCCTTTGCTCATGCCGGTACTCAAGCTGAGCTATAGCGAAATAATATCTGAAGCAAAGATCAGGATTTTGAAAGCCATCCACGGTATGGGCGGCGCTATCGAAAGCCTAGAGCAGCTGGAGCAGGCGTCCGGCTATGGCAAGCCGCTTCTCAGCTACCATGTAATGGGCTCACGCGATTCAAAGGGACTTGCAGACCTTGGGCTGCTTGAAGTAGAAAAGGGTGACAGGGGCAAGATATCGGCCAAGCTTACCACGCTTGGCAAACTGCTTGTCACCAGCAGCGCAATCAGCGCTCCACAGGTTAGCGGCTAGGCACTGCTTGCATCACACAATTGGGAAAAAATCTTTTATCCTATCTTTACTTATCAACGGCATATGGAACCAGTAATGATTGGGTTTATTTCATTTGACATGACTGTCGGCATGATCATTGGCATGGCAGCCAGCCCGCTCATGATGAAATGCATCAAAGTCATCAGGCAAAGGAGAAAACTTGACAGGATGTTGCACGAGATAGCAGAGACTAGGGGCAACAATTCATCGCTCTAGCACTTCTTTAACCCTTCAAGTATGAAATTAAATAATTGCAAGTCCAATTATTTTTCAAGTGATCGTTTCTCAGCGCCTTAGCCACGCAGCAAGAAAATCCCTAGCAAAAGGGCTGCTGGCAGGTGGCGTGACTGCATCTTTGTACCTCTTGATAGTTGTCATGACAACGCCCAGCCTTCCGCCGCTGGCGGCCATAAATGCAGCTTTTCTTGCAAACTCGATCATTATTGGGGGCACTGCTACGGCAGTTGGGGCGCAGGTGTTCTTTTCCAGCTATGGCAGGGCTTTTGGCTGCAAGCTCGACAGAAAAGGGCTGGGAGCTGGCTCAGGCGGCACTGCGCTTGGCTCATTCTTTTCGTTCTTTGCACTTGTGCCGCTTGGATGCTGCGGAAGCTGGCTCTTGGTGCTTTCCTTCCTCCCCTCTATCTTTGGCAGCGGGCTGTCAGTCTTGCTGATAGATTATTCAAGGCCGCTTTCCTATGCCGCGTTGGCTGTAACGCTTGGTTTTGCAGCCCTTTCCGGCGCCAAGCTGTACAGGAGGGCTAAAGGAAATTGACTGCCAGAGCGGCCATCAGCGCCAAGTCACTTGCAGTAATGGGAAGCGGCATTGCAGTCGCTGCAATAATCGCCGTTGCGATTGCCATGAATTCTGCGTCACAGTCGCCTGTTTACCAGCCAGGCGGCAGAGCGACAGTCCCGCTTGATCAGATAGTGAGCGGAGGCCCTCCGCGTGATGGAATTCCATCTATTGACAGCCCCAAATTTGTTTCCGCAAATGACGCCACGTTGCAGGACTCGGACCTTGTCCTCGGGCTTGACATCAATGGCGACATCAGGGCTTATCCCCTCAAGATTCTGGTATGGCACGAGATAGTGAACGACAACGTCGGAGGCGAGCCGGTTGCAGTGACTTACTGCCCACTCTGTTTCACTAATCAGGTGTTCAAGCGCACCATCGACGGGCAGGTCACGGAATTTGGGACGTCGGGCAAGTTATACAACAGCAACCTTGTGATGTACGACAGGGCGACGGAGTCTTTATGGAGCCAAGCGCTCGGGCAGGCTATTTCCGGCGAGAGCGCGGGCAAGAAACTAGAGCGGATGCCTTTTGACGTCGCGCACTGGAAGGAATGGAAGGTCTTGTATCCGCAGTCAAAAGTACTGTCACAGGACACGGGCTTTGACCGGCCCTACGGCGCAGATCCTTACGCCGACTATTACACCAGCCCGGACATCTGGTTTCCAGTATCCCATCGTGACGACAGGCTCGGGCCCAAGGAAATAGTTGTGGGGCTTGAAGACAATGGCGCTTACAAGGCATACAAGTTGCAGCAAATTGAAGACAGCCACATTATCAACGACAATATAGGCAAAGAATCAGCAGTATTGATGTCACTTCATCCGTCTATGGCAAGGGCGTATGACGCCAAAGTCGGTGGCCAGACTTTGGAATTCCAGTATGATAATGGCAAGATCGTTGACGAGCAGACAAAGAGTGTGTGGAATTTTGATGGCGAAGCTATTGAAGGCCAGATGAAAGGCAAAAAGCTGACGCGCCTTTCGTTCGACGAAGGATTCTGGTTCGAGTGGGCAGCATTTCATCCGGAAACCGAACTTTATAGGTAATTTCTTCCCGCTTTATCGAAGTTATCATGACACAGTATTGATGGCGTCAGTCCATGTCTTCTGTCTTGATAAATCCGAATTCTTCTAAAAATTCTTTGACCTTGCGGTACTCTTCAAGGTATCTCTCCTTGTTTTGTGAGGCCGACCTCTGATTCTGCAGTTATGAGACCTCTTGCCTTCAGATCATCCCAATACTCTTTGAATCTAACAAATGGAACGTTTACTTTGATCTGGATTCTTGTGATTGTCGGTTTCTCTCCATTTTGTAAAGCTGAGCGGATATTCTCAAGAATTTCCGCATATATCATGGCCTTGTCGCGTCGTTCAATGTACTTCAGCGTATGAGGGCCTCCTTCGCAATATCATCAGAATGGCACCGGTTAGAAGGGCAAGGCCTGCAACATAGAGTGCATTGGCTACAACAAGCACATCATTCAGATCGGCAAATCCCCAGTAAATCCAAAAAATCTGGCCATCTGTTCGATGTAAACTTTGACAAATGTCACTACCGTTGGCATTTATTCAGCTGGAGTTCTGAAACTAGGATCTTGGATGAACCGCGAGCCAACAGCAGCATTCCTCCAACGTGCAATTTGGACAAGCTTTAGGTGAAGGACTTGCCTTGCATTCAGAAGGTAAGCAACTGCAGTCAGCACATTTGATTTCCATATGCTATT
>JAJPDY010000113.1 GCA_023252395.1 Nitrososphaera sp.
GGAGCCTGCGTGACTAAAACCTATAAATTTGTGAGGCGAGCGCGGAACCTCAATTTCCTAAAATGAGCTCAAAAATAGAGGAATCAGTCCACCGTTCTTACACTACCAAGCCAAAGTATGCCGAAATAATGCCCGGTGTCCCAGAAGACTACAAGCAGGTAAAGACGCTAGGCGACCTGCTCAAGATAAACTACAAGCACGTCACTGTAGAGGAGCAGATGCGCGGCAACTTGATTGCCAAGCTGAAAAAAGGCGAGCACCCATACCCCGGCATAATAGGCTATGACGACGACGTTATTCCATCAGTCAACAGAGCAATCCTGTCAGGCCACGACATACTGCTTGTCGGCCAGATTGGGCAGGCAAAGACAAAGATCGCAGAGGCTATAGCAAAGAACCTCCTCTCGCCGATCCCAGTTGTTCGCGGCACCATTACAAACGACATGCCAACAACCATCCCTGAAGATCAGTTGGCCGCGCTCTTGACCGATTCTGAAGTCGTGCGCACCCAGCCAGAATTCACGGTGTCGCCAGAATGCGAAGAAATCATCAGGGCAACCAAGATGGAGACAAAGATAGACTGGATAAATGGCGCAGACAGGTACAAGTACATCCTGTCGACTCCAGACATTTCTGTCAAGGATCTGGTGGGCCAGATAGATGCGATAAAGATTGCAAAGAAAGGAGTAGAGCTCTACAGCATGGAGTCGTATTCCGCTGGGCAGTTGTTGCAAGCCCGCCACGGGATTTTGTGCATTGACGAGCTCCCTGTGCTTGACCCGAGAAAGCAAGTATCGCTATTGAGCGTGCTACAGGAAGGCAAGTTCACCACCGGCGCGTACCCTGCAGTGTTCAAGCCGGACGTCAAGATAATCGCCACCGCAAACCCAATAGACTATACGCACTCGGGCAAGATAATCGAGCCATTGTTTGACAGGCTGCGAAGCCACGTAGACACCCACTACCCAAGGACCGTGGAAGACGAGATGATGATTATAGTGCAAGAGTCAAGGGTTGCAGACGTAAAGAACGTGATGCTTCCCGCGTTTATGGTAAGGGCGATAGCCAAGATAACGCAGATGACTCGATCCCACCACGACGTGAACCACGACAAGGGCGTGAGCGTCAGGATGGCCGTGCACTCGATGGAGATGATGATAGGAGAGGCAGAGAGGACGCGCTCGATACACTATGGCGTCAAGGCGATCCCGCGCTTTTGCGACATCTATTGCATCTACCAGTCGTCAAAGTTCGAGCTTGCAGAGATGGAGGACACGCGCGAAAACAGAAAGAACGTGCTCGACTCTGTAATCGACGCCGCTCTGAAGGAAGTGTCGCTTGAATATATTCAAAAGCTGCCGCAGGAAAATATTACAAAGATAAAGAACGACTTTGCAAAGAACAAGGCGTTCCAGGTGTCGCAGGTGATTGTTGGCGGCAGCGGCAAGAAATCCGACTCTGACTATGAATCCCAGCTATCAAGATTCCCGGCGCTCAAGCAGGCGGTGAACGAAACTATATCAGCCGTGAAAGAAGAGCAAAAGCAGCTGGTAGAGCGCGCAAAGCAACTAGGCATCAGGACTGACAGCATTTCGCTGAGCCCCGATCTGAATGGCGAGTTCACTGCTTCGGTGACTGAAGTCATACTGGAGGGCTTGCGCCACATCCAGCCGCCGCTCTTGGACAAAAAGGACAACAGCTATGGCCTCGCGCAATGATGCCCCCGGCAGCAAGAAATTCGTGTATTTTCCACTTGACAAAGAGGGCCAAGAGCAAAAGCAGCAGAGTCAGGAAGACCGCGAGCTCCAGCGAGACGTGCTTGACAAGCTGCTCAAGGCGCTTGGCAGAGAAGCGCTGAGGGAAAAGACACCTAGCCTGCAAGAGCTGGAGCAGACCCTGCAAGGCGCGATGTCGCAAGAACAAGAGCAGCAAAGCATGCAGCAGAAAAGCGCCCAATCCGGCAGCAAGGGGGAAAACGCCGACGACGGCTCTGGCATGCCACTTGTCAGGCAACTGATACAGAAGGGCTACCTGAAAGACTCGCCAAAGTGGCTCAGCGCCAAGGGCTTTAACACTATTGGAAGCAGGATACTGAGCGACGTCATGAAGGCACTCAAGGCCGGCGAATATGGCATGCACGAAACGCAAGACCTGGGCAATGGCTCGCTCGTGCTTGACACGAGCAAGAAATACGAGCCGGGCGACGATATTCGATTGCTCAATGTTCCAAAGTCGCTACTGAACACAATTCAGAGGACCCTGAAAGATGGAGGCGACATAAAGCTCCCTCTGAAAATAGACGTCGAGGATTTTGAAGAGCACGAAACGATGCAAGACGTCAGGGTTGCAGTAGTATATTGCATCGACCTCAGCTCGACCATGCGTTACTCCTCAATGTATGGAGACATGAGCAGGATTGAAGCCGCAAAAAGGGCGCTGTGGAGTTTGTATCTGCTCAACCGCAAGTTCTTTCCTTCAGACTCGGTCTACATTGTCGGGTTTGGCGCGCTGGCGTCTAAAGTACTGCCGCAGGACATTCCATACCTGAAGACGTTTGAGCCCGGGGCCGACTTTTTGCACTACACAAACTACCAGGCGGCGTTTCGGCTTGCAAGCAAGATACTGCAAAAGGATGGCGCTATGAACAAGCGCATAGTGCTAGTCACAGACGGACACCCAAGCGCCTGCTTTATCGACGAAAAGAGCGAGCAGGACAAGATACTGGCAGAGAGGCCGTACTCGCATTTCTACACTCCTGACAGGCAGACCCTTGACACGGTAAAGCAGGACAACAGCATGAGCCTCGACGTCGCGTCCGGCGAGCTTGTGTACCTATGCTACCGCTACAGGCAGGTTGACCAATACATTGGCGAGCGCACCATTGTTGAAGCAAAGAAGGTGCATTCCATGAACATCGACATTGACACTATAATGATAAGCGAAGAAGACTCGCTCTTGGGCTATGTCAACGAAATGGAAAAGTACGTGAAGGGAAGGTCATACTACATCAACCCAGCCGACATTGACAAGGTGCTCCTCAACGACTACCTGAACAACAAAAAGCAGCAGACGATAAGGGCACGCTCGCAGTGGTAGAAAAAACGTGGACAAGCTTAATATACAGACGGGAATTTGTTTTGCTTAAGCAATAAGCATGCTGGTTATCTTTGACGTTGAAGGTGTCCTGCTCAATGCCGAGTACCTTCCAGTTTTAGCACAGGTAAAAGGTCCCCAGACGGAAAAAGAGATCTGGGACATCACAAACGCCGGCATCCGTGGCGAAATCAACTGGGAAGACGGGCTCGTAAAGCGCGTTCACGCGCTACGCGGCATCAGCTACGAAGACGCAAAAAAGATAGGCGCAAGCCTGCCTCTTATGCCCGGGGCAAAAGAGCTTTGCACTGCCCTGAAAAAGGCAGGATGGAAAACCATTGCAGTATCTGGCGGCTTTACAATCATTACTGAAAGGCTAAAAGAAGACCTTGGAATAGACAGGATATTTTCAAATGAATTGACATTCAAGGACGGCAAGCTGGACGACGTTATTCTTAATGTGACTTCTGACAAGGCGGCTGCTGTCAGGTCAACTATCAAAGAGTGGGGCATCAGAAAGGAAGACATTGTAGTCGTGGTGGATGGCGCAAACGACTTGAAGCTATTTGCGTTGGCAGGCTATACTGTCGGGTTCTGCCCAGTCGACGTAGTCCGGGAAAAAGCGGACGTTTCGATAGACCAGCGCGACTTGAGCCTGCTCCTCAAATACTTAAAAAAAAATTTCGGAGAAGCGGCTTTGATTAATGCGGCAAGCCGCAAGCAGTAACCAACCCGTTTTTTAACTCCCGTCTTGATACAGTCATGATGATACAGATAATCCCTGTCAGGATTTCTGCCGATGTCAGGCCGCATGACGAGCTTGATATCATAATTCTTGAAGCCATAAAGCAGAATCAGGCAGAAATTTGCAATGGGGATGTTCTTGTAGTCGCGCAGAAAATAGTTTCAAAGGCAGAAGATCGCATTGTCGATCTTGGCAGCGTCAAGCCATCAAGAAAGGCGGTCAGGATGGGAAAGGAGCACGGCAAGGACCCGCGGGTGATGGAGCTGATACTGCAAGAATCCGTGCAGATACTGCGGGCGAAAAAAGGCATAATCGTGTCAGAGACAAAGCACGGCTTTGTGTGCGCAAACGCCGGAATCGACCAGAGCAACGTTCAGGGCGACGTGGCAGTATTGTTGCCTGTCGACCCTGACAGGTCTGCAAGCAGGCTGAGGGACGCGATAAAGAGAAAGACTGGCAAGGATGTCGCAGTAGTCATAACGGACACTTTTGGCCGGACATTTCGGGAAGGCCAGATAAACGTGGCTATTGGGATCGCAGGGATAAAGCCGATCAAGAGCTACATCGGGTCGCGTGACATGTACGGCAGGAAATTAAAGGTGACAGAAATAGCGATTGTAGACGAGGTAGCCCCTGCAGCCGAGCTTGTGATGGGCAAGGCAAAGGGCGTGCCCGTAGTCATTGTACGCGGCCTTGAATTTGAAAAGGC
>JAJPDY010000114.1 GCA_023252395.1 Nitrososphaera sp.
CCGCAGTTTGGGCACGCCCTTTCGTTATGCTTTGTCCCGCAGCTTATGCAATAGTACTCTACAGTCCTCTGCTGGCCAAACATCGCGCCCCCTCCACCAAAGAGAGAGCCGCCACGCATCCCCATCCTCCTCATCTGGCGCTGGCGGATAAAGTAATTCATGCCGATAAACACGGCGATCATTGCGATAAGGCTTATCGGGAATGGAAGCAGGAACGAAAGTGCAAGGCTGATCCCAAGCGATATTCCTATCCATATCATCTGGGATTGCATGAACCTCTTTGTATTAGGATCCAACACATACTCTTCGCGGCAAGCAGTAAAATAGCTTTGTTTTTGCGCTCAGCCTTTTGCAGCCTTGCGCTTGACTCCGATCCCCATCATGTACCTCAACATCACGTCATAATCGTCCATCTGGAAGTACCGCATCACGTTTTTGATGCCTTCGTCATCGATTGACTGGAGCAGGTTTGTCATGGGAGTCTTCAAAGGTTCGGGCATTGGGGCGGTCATGTCAGAAACTGCGGCCATTATAATAACAGTTTACGCTACTAGTATCTGGAGCCACTCTCTTTTTTTCACTGGATCGGAAAGACAGATTCAGACTCGTACTCCATTGTCATGATGTCTTGCCAGCACCTTGGGCAAAAGTCCATATCGTCAATTAGCCGCTGTTCAAATACACGCTCTGACAGGTCGAAAGAGGAGGAGCACATCACGCACGCCTGCATACCCAACCACGATAATGCTGCCTTAAGAAGTTCTAGATTTGATCTTCTAATACTTTATACCTGTTTTGTCTTTTTCCAGATCTGGATCTGGCCGCCGTACATGTCGTCGTTGTATATGAAGGCAGGAATCTGTGCGTAATAGCCTTCCCTGCCGGTCTTGAATTGTTTTGGAGCTAGGGGAATTTCATGCTCTTTGCCGTCAGGCATGCGGATAACTGCGTATGCAAACTTGCTCTGCTTTTGTTGATTGTCACTCATATCGAAATCACGTTGTCATCGGCTACTATAAAGCCTAGCTATCTGCCTAAGCGATACTAATGCTTCGTAGTGTCGGCAGCTGCGACACTAAACTGGTTATGTACATTGCCTTGCCCAAGCTATTGCTCTAAAGGCACATGCTTGACATCGAGAGAATAAAGCAATTGATCAAAGTGTATGAAGAAATGCGTGACTGTCACCCAAAGGACAGCCTAGAGCATGAAGCGCTGGATTACAGGATCCGTGAGCTCAACGAGAAGGTAAAGAACTTTAAAATTGTCCAGACTTCGCACAGGAAATGATTTATCCTTATCCCGCAGCACATTTGTTACTTGGTAAGGGAAAACTACTTTCTTGGGCTTGAGCAGCCCGATTCTATATTATTCAACAGGGGGCTTGAATGGCTGGTCCAGCACGCAAAGGTGTCCGGCGGATGGGTCGCAGTGAACAGGCGCGAAGATATTGGCAACATTGCAAAGCATACGGGGCTTGGCAGGTTCGTGGTATTTCACAAGCCAAACGTGACCCGCACTATCATGCAAGATTGCCTTGTAGAACTCGTTACAAGGTTCTCTGTTCCAAGCGACGGGATTGGCAGGCCGCTTTTGGTGTTCCACCCAACAGTTGATTTCCTTGCCATTTTGGACAGCATACCAAACATCCAAAAGATGCTAGTCATCCCGTGGATTGCAGAAGAAGTAGATACTTGGGCAAAAAAGAATTTTGCCAAAGACTTGGACAACCCGGACCTCCCGTCAATCTATGTTGACGAATTAGCCGTGACCGCGTTTAAGCACCTTCGGTTTGCGTTTACCGAGTCGCCGCCTTCGAGCCCAGCCCAGTACAGAAGCGCGATATGCCAGACGCTCCAGATATTGATCCAGAATGGCACAAGGTTCGAGCCGCAGGCGCTCCAGTCTGCACTGGTCCAGAAATGCGGGTGGGGTCCCGTATCGGCAAAGCAGGCGGCAGAACTAGCCGGGATATTCTTGGCAAACCAGACCCCGGCTGGATATGACGGGCGGGGACCTTGGGGAGAAGGCATAATCAAGCTGTGGAAAATCGAGGCCGCCAAGGCTGAAACAAAATGACAAAACATTTCAGATCAATACGCTGCGAGGTATAGTACTAACTCTTGCAGCATTCATGCTTGTTCTCGCACTTGCAGTAATCAGGCTCCTTTAAGCAGGACGGGCACACCACTGCGCCGCATCCTATGCACTTGTTGTCAGATACGTTGCATGCCCAGTGCTTGCATTCTGCCAATTGCAATAGTATTAGGCAGATCGCAATTAACCTTTTCAGTACTGCCAGCTTGGCTAGACCGCAAGATATAGGGTTTGATTTTCTTTATATCCGTGATTGCCATTGATGACTTGACCGATGGCCACTACGCCGGATGAAATGATGCAGGCAAAAATAGTCCACATGATCCTCACCAAGAGGACAGAGCAGGCATTGCAGGCGCTGAGCAGTTTTTACCATGTCAAGCCGCCTGAAATAGCAGTTGGTACTGTCAAGGGAAAAAGAAGGACAGCCTACGCCGTGTACGTCCCAAAGGAGAGAAAGATATACGCCATGGATTCAGACATCTTTTACAACCCTTTTGTAATTCTGCACGAGTTTTACCATCACCTGAGGACGCAGGGCGGGCCACAGAGGGGGACCGAAAGGCATGCGAATCTGTACGCCAAGGGATTCATCGACTCGTACAGGTCGGTAGTAGGCAAAATGACTGCCCCGGCTGGCACCAGCGGTAAGCCTATAGAAGATTGAATACTAACCGCCGGTTGATACCTAAAAAAAGAAAGCCGTCCTTTCCAAGATAAGGATGTCAGGTCCCAAGAATCAGGACAAAAGTCTTCATGGGCTTTCAGTTGGTCTTGGGATAGCCGGGACGATTGCTGTAACTGTAATTGTATTTGCCTATGCTGCAAGTGACGGATCCTCTTATCTGCCTGTTCCCGTAGTCCCCTCTGAGGATACCGCCGCGGCAAAAGAATCCGCATTGCCAGCTGATGACACAAAGCAAGAGCTGCAACTGGTACAGGACAAGACGCAAGATCAGATAGGACCTGCAGACAAGATAGATCAACAAGAAACCCTACAAACTGATGAAGCTGTTGAAATGCAAGAGTCGGTGGATGTCAATGGTGTAGGTTATGATCCTGTAGATGCTGACAAACCTGATGATTCTAGCAGCCCAGCCAAGAGCGATGATGTACAAGAGCCAGTGAATAACGATGAAAATGGGCTTACGCCGTTGCCAATATTGCCAATAGATGATAAAGAAGGTGAAAATGACGGGGATGACGATCACCACAAAAAGGGCGAAGCAAAGGAGCACAAGGACAAAAAGCACAACCACGATGATTCAATTGCCTCCATTACTTTCAAGGGAGACAAGCGCCAGAAAGACGATTGAAAATCCTGCGACGGTTCTACAAGAACTGCAAGCGATAAGTTAAAAGAACCAATTACCTCAACCAGAGAAATATATGAGTGCCACTAGCAAAAAGTCCTACGACGACGTTTTAAGGTTGATGCACGAGCATCATGACTGGTTTAACCGATCTATCCCGCTTATCGCAAGCGAAAATATCCCAAGCCCGGCCGTGAGGGAGGCTCTCATGAGCGACTTTGGCAACCGCTATGCGGAAGGCTGGCCCGGCGAGCGCGTCTACGCCGGCTGCGTCTACATCGACCAAGTCGAGCTTATCTGCAACGACCTCGCAAGGCAGGTATTCAGGGCGGAATTCGCGGATTGCAGGGCGACATCAGGAGTTGTTGCAAACCTCGCAATCTATGCCGCATTTTCAAACCCGGGCGACTACATGATGGCCGCATCAATCCCGTCAGGCGGGCATATCTCACACGGCAAGAAAGAGCATGCCGGCACAGCAGGACTGGTGCATGGCCTGAACATTGAGCACTACCCGTTCACCAAGGAAGAGATGACGATAGACGTTGACGCCACAAAGAAAAAGATAGAGGACATGACCCGGGAAGGCAAGGCGCCCAAGATGGGGATGTTTGGCGGCAGCTTGTTCCTGTTCCCGCACCCAGTCAAGGAGCTGGCCGGCTTTATGCATGACCATGGCATGTACGTCAACTATGATGGCGCGCACGTCGCCGGCCTGATAGCCGGAGGCGAGTTCCAGGACCCGTTGAAGGAAGGTGCCGACTCTATGACAATGAGCTCCCACAAGACCCTGTGGGGTCCGCAGGGTGGAATCATTGTGTCGTACGAAAAGCACGCTGAGGCGATAAAGAAGGCGATATTCCCCGGCAACACCAGCAGCCACCACCTGCACCACGTGGCGGGCAAGGCAATCGCGCTGGCTGAATCTTTGGAGTTTGGCAAAGTGTACGCAAAGCAGGTGATAAAGAACGCAAAGGCACTTGCAGAAGCGCTGGCATCATTTGGCTTTGGTGTGCTTGGTGAAAAGCGCGGCTATACCGCGTCGCACCAGATCGCTGTCGACGTCACAAAATTCGGCGACGGCGGCACTATCGAGAAAGAGCTGGA
>JAJPDY010000115.1 GCA_023252395.1 Nitrososphaera sp.
TTTATGACCCGCCCAAAAAGCTGGCCTTCGCCGGGCATCACCATCTCTTTCAGTTGAGATTCGTTCAGAACTTTTCTTTTGCCTAAGTTAAAAACCACCTATACTGCGGTTGCCGGGGTTAAAAGCCTACCCATTTTCGTCAAGAATCTGCCTGCTGTCTGCCCGCCTTTTTGCGTCTGCCTTGCTTTCTGTCATCTGCTGCGGAATATAGAAAATATCGTGGTCTATCTTTAGGTGGCTGAGAAACGCCATGCCGTTGTTGACGTTGTCCTTGACTATCAGGCCGCGCCCGCAGATGCTGCACTTGATTATGTGCTCGTCAGGCGAAACGGATGGCATGTGGATGCTGCCACTTGCTGTAATTAGACTTTATTGGTTTGCTGCAATTGGTTCTTATAAGAGAGAAGGGTTATTGCCTCCGGTTAACCGAGAAGTTGAATTCTTTTGAAGCCTGTTGAACTGGTCCTTGTGACGTATCCGGATGATTTCAGCTCTCAAGAAGCAAAGAGCCTTGTAGAGTCGATGCCAAACTGGCACGTTACCAAAGTCTTTACCCAAAAGTACCTCAACCATTCAGAATATGGCATGGGCTCAGGCAAGGCCGAAGAGATCAGGGACTTTGTGAAAGATTCTGATGTAACCCAGATTGTAGTCGACGAGCACCTGACTTCAAAGCAGATACACAACTTGGAAAAGCTCACAGAGATGAAAGTGGTCGACAGGGAGCGGCTGATACTTGACATCTTTTACTCAAGGGCGACTACCAACGAGGCAAAGCTCCAGATCCAGCTGGCCGAAATAAAGTACGACATGCCCCGCGTGAGGGAGATGGCCAAGATGTCGTCTGGCAACGAGCGGCCCGGCAAGGGCGGAAGCGGAGAATACGTAGTCGATGTGAAATTCCGCGACCTGAAAAGGCGGATGGGGTTTATCAAAGAAAAACTGGACGAAGCAAAAAAGAAGCGCCAGCTGTACCACCAGCAGCGGATAAAGACAGGGATGCCGGTCGTGTCCTTGGTAGGATACACGAGCGCGGGCAAGACTACTTTGTTCAACCAGCTCACGACAGAGCAGAGGGAAACTTCTGCCAGCCTGTTTACGACTCTCTCGACCACTACAAGGTCGCTAAAGATAGACAAAAAATCTGTGCTGCTCACCGACACTGTCGGCTTTATCAGCAGGCTCCCGACGTACATGATAGACGCGTTCAAGTCCACCTTGGAAGAATCGCTTGCAGCTGACCTTATCCTGCTTTTGCTAGATGCTTCTGAAACGCCTGAAAACATCAGGATAAAGTATTCCAGCTGCTGGGAAGTGCTAAGGGAGCTAAAGGTTGACGAAACTAAAGTGCTTGTCGTATTGACAAAGTACGACATGGCAGACTCGCAAAAGATCGAGGAAATTATTAACGGCCTGCAGCTACAGAACTCGCTGGCAGTGTCTGCAAAAACAGGCTACGGGATACACAAATTAAAGAACGTAGTCCTCGAAAGGACAGGCTAGGTTAACCGGATATTTCCGCCATCTTTTTGACATTGCCGCTTCTTACAGAGTTTACCAGGCGCTTGTTGTAAACGACAGAGACTCCGCTCAGCCCAAATACATTTCCTATTGCCTTGTCTGGCAGGTGCTGGGCTACTCTCCCTTTCCTCTTTGCATCTTCATGGACTATTGAAACGATGGCGCATGCAATGGCGTTTGCGATAGGCTGTCCCATGCCCGTGTCCTCTTTTGGGGTCACGTCGTTTGATACTTTTATGCACTCGGTTCTCACAAATGTGGTCAGCTTCAACGAATCGCAGATCTGGTTAATGCTTGCGTCAACCTTCTGAAAAGAGCTATTCTCTGTCATGTTTGCGTATGCAGTGCGAGCCTATTAAAGCTGCCTGTGCGCCAGTTTCGCAAAGCTGGGTTTAATAAGCTCTTTAGCGTAACCATAACGATATTTTGTCTACGGTTGAACAACAACAATTAATGACTACCAAACAACGCCAAGAGGTAGAGACACGTCTTGCAAATTACAACATCCCGGTGCAGATCCTGCAGATGGTGGCTGACAAGTGCGATTGCGTCCTTGACACCAGCATCAGCGGAAAAGACAGGGCGAGGAAGCCAAAACTGCCGACCCTGCTTGCCCGGCTAAACGACAAGTCCATAATGCTGCTACAGCAGATTTTCCTTGATTGCCAAGACTCTTTTTCAAATTTCAGGTTCGCGGTGTTTCTTTCGTCCACATTCAGCCCAATGATGCACAAATACGTAATGGACACAAAGATCAGCGGAAAATCAAAGCTCCAGTACTCCTTTGATGTTTGCATCTACAGGAGAGAGACAGAAGAATTAGTGGCAGTAGGAATGCAGAACAAGGACGAAAGCCAGCAAGCGTCAGACGACAAGGCGCTTCGCAAGTTCCTGACAGCCATCAAGGATATCCGCGCATTACACCCAAGCGTATACGGCGCCTACTATGCGTCTTCGTACGGCTATGAAAACACCAATCCATCGCGCCTTGTAAAAGGGATGGGCAAGGAAAAAGAAGGCGAGAGGAAAATGGAGATCAAGTTCTTTGAGTACAAGAACACGATATACTTTGAAAGCAAGCCACGCTCACACTAGTACCAAAGCTCCACTACTTTTTCAGCGATAAGTAATAATTCTAGCTCGACTCATAGGAAAATGATAGCGATTGGAAAAATGCGCAAGTTGCAATTTAACAATACATCCTAATTTCGTAGGCCACCACAAATGCGGCCACGAAAATTGCCCTGTCTGCAAAAACGCGATTACATATTCTGAATACTGGGCCCACATTAGATCGCACCCGGGTCACGAAAATGACGCACCTCCGCCACGCAGGACTTTTACCGGTGAGCGCCGCGAAGGCACGCAGTACCGACCCCGCAGCAGATAGACTGTTATGCCGATGCTCATGCTAAAGTGCAAGACCTGCGGCGAAGTCTTTGCCGGAGTCTATGTGCCTGAAGAGAGCGGCAATGATGTCCGGTCGGCTGCCATGAGTACAGACACTGCTCATACTTGTTCAAGAGGACACAAGAACGTGTACACAAACGAAGACTACATGGACTGGTCTTAGCTTCTATCTGCCCCAAGTTACAAACATGATTACAACCGAAACTGCCATGATGGCAAAGGTTGTCCAGCCAAGGATGTTTGATAGCGGCCTGTTGGTCTTGTTTCCAAGGATATTTTTGTCGTTTGAAATCCTCATGATGGCAAAGAGTATCGGAACTGCTACCACCCCGTTTATCACCGCAGTATAGATAAGAGCCTGTATCGGGTCGATGTTTGAAAAGTTGATCCAGAGACCTATGCTTGTTGCAGCAGCTATCACCAAGTAAAAGTATCTAGCTTGTCTGAACTTTTTGCTCAGCCCCTGCTTCCAGCCAAACGCGTCTGCCAGCGCGTACCCGCACGAGCCGGCAAGCACTGGGATTGCCAGCAAGCCAGTCCCAATGATTCCAAGCGCAAATATCGTCTTTGCTATGACGCCGGCGTTTGGAAATGACTTTACAAGTGGCTCGAGGGCTTTTGCGGCCTCGTCTGCAGACGCCACGTTTGTCACCCCGTTTGCATGCAGGCTGCCAGACGCGGTGACAATGATTGACCACATTATCAGTTGCGAGAAAGCCATCCCGGCGGCAACGTCTGCCCTCATGACCTTGACTTCCCTTTTTGAAACTTTGGGCTTGTCCGGGCTGCTGACGTCCTTTACCTTTTTTTTGTCTACCTCTTCTTCTGCTTCTTCCGACGCCTGCCAGAAGAACAGGTACGGCGATATGGTTGTGCCAAAAATCGCCACGAATATCATTGCAAACCCTGCATTGAACTGGATGTTTGGGACAAAGCTGGCAACAAGGATGTCATCCCAGCTGCCTCCGACAATTACGGTCGTTACGACATAGGCAAACAAGGACAAGGTGAGGTACTTTAGCACCCTTGCGTACTTGTGGTAAGGCACTACGATTTCTGATGCGATTATGAATGCAGTAAAAGCAAGGCTGATTGCAACAAATGGCAGCTGAGGAAATATCAGGCGCACAGAAGCAGTCATTGCCCCGATGTCTGCCCCGATGTTGACCGTGTTGGCGATAAGGAGGAGGCTTGCAATCGGGAAAACGACCTTTCTTGAATATTTTGTCCTTATCACTGCCGCAAGGCCGTCTCCTGTCACAAGACCAATTCGCGCGCACATTTCTTGGATGGCAGTCATCAATGGGTACTGAAATAGCGCCATCCAGAGCATGCCAAACCCGAATTGAGCGCCTGCCTGAGAATAGGTGGCGATGCCTGAAGGGTCGTCATCTGAGGCGCCGGTTACCACTCCCGGCCCGATTGTTTTTGCAATAGATTCTTTTTTCTCTTGCTTGTCTGGCTGTGGAGGATCATTGTTTCCGGCAATCCCGTCATCTACTCGATCATCATCTTCCTTCGATAAATCAGGCAAAGTGACAACAACTACTGATTAACAGCTTTACATCATAGATATTGGTTCTAG
>JAJPDY010000116.1 GCA_023252395.1 Nitrososphaera sp.
GTAGGATCGCCTACCACGATTCTAGGCGGAAGTAAAAAGGATATACATTATTCCACATTCTGACAGTCATGCCATTCGCCGCAGGACTGGCAGTGGTATTGCCTGCATATTTTGCAGAAATACCGGGCCTCTTCGTATGGGGTCAGCGAGCTGCCGCATGAAGAACAGCATTGATCTGGGTTCATGTCAGAAGAATTTACTTTTGCACCTCTATAAAGTGAGTACGATATATCATTAAATAAATGCGGAACATTTCAATGCACTTTAGACAAATGAATGTGCCTTGAGAGACTCGGATACCATAGAAGTCACTCCATCCAGATCGTACGGCCTCTGCAAGACTATGCAAAACACTGTCCTGTCGAGCAGCGGGAATAAAATGACATCTGCCAATTCCTGCTTCACGTGAATATAGCTTACCTTGCCAAGATAGCTTTCGTTTTGCTTTATGATGGAAGTGACAATTTCTGTCTGGACGACCTTCATGGCTGACGCCGATTCATTTGGCACGGGCACGCCGGGCTTGACAAACCACCCTATCGATTCTCCTTCCTTGACCATAGCCGCGATGATTATCTGTTCATGCCGTCGCGCAACTGATTCGCAGAAGGGAAAGGCATCATCTTCTATGGTATCCACCCGTGTTAATTGACAGGTATTCTATAAAAGATTTCGGAGCTCGGCTCTTTATTTCTGCAGATATGTGCCGTAAAAACCCAACTCTAGCACAAATTGTTTTTATTTGGCAGATTATCACCTATTGTCGTGTCTGAATTTAACATATTCAAATGCGATAAATGTGGCCGGGAATTTGGGTTAAAAGATCAGCTAGACATGCACTTGACCAATTACTTACATGACGAGAAGGACAAACCCACTAATGACTATAGAGGGACTAGAACTAACGAGCCATCTCGAAAACTGTACTAAAGACTTCAAATTTTTCATATACAAAAAGGCTGCAAAACAGTAGTTTGTTCTAAAAGTATCTCCTCAAGCCTACAATTACTGTTTTGCGCCAAGTGACACATGGTCCTTGGGGCAATAGCGGCTATCATAATAGGCATAGTGGCGCTGATAGTGTTCTTTGCAATCGCCGGCTTTTTGATCCAGCTGCTGGCTCCGGTCATTGCGGCAATAATAATTCTAGTCATTCTGGTTGCTGGCGGCGCATGGCTGTACTCAAAATATAGATCATAACTTGCGAATAGTTTTCTGAAAAATCTTCTATCTTTGACACACAGTTTGTTTATAGACAGGTTCCCTATAACGGTGAATACATGCGCCAATCGCTCAAAATTGACAGGATATATTGCTGCAAGTTATGCAGCGCCGTATTTTTGTTCGAGTCTGATGTGGAGGAGCACGCCACTGCCACAGGGCACCGAGAAATCCGCGAAGCGTATTTTGACTAGAGCCTTATCACGTTCTTGGCTGCAAACCTGACGTCCTCTGCTTTTATTGTCTTTCTGCCGGCATGCACCGACAGGTCCACGGCCTGTCTGGCAATCCTTTCTCCAACCTCTTCAAGCACTTTTCTCAGCTCGTCAGCGGCGTCGTCACTCACCCGCTCTGCTCCGGACTTTTTCATCACTCGATACATTGCTGCAAGGCCAAACTCGGGACCAGAAGACATGACTTGATGTGACAACCACTTTGTTAAAAGTTTATTTTCTGTAGGCAGCTGCACACAGCATCATTGCTCTTTGACGCGCACGTGCACCTCACAGACAGAGAATATTCAGGTTATGTGCCGCATGTCATAACGAGCCTGCGGGCAATGGAGATAGTCGCGTGCTCTGTCACTGTCGACACTGAGACGACTTTGCGCAGCTTTGATCTTTTTGATTCGTGCCGTGACGTGGTCAGGCAGTTTGTGGGGATTCACCCGGAAGCCGCGGCGAGAGACGATCTTGAGAAATTCAAGGACATCTTTCAGTCGCACGCTCAATCAATCGACGGCATCGGCGAGATCGGGCTTGACGGCACATATGACGTCCCGTACGACAGGCAAAAGCAGGTCTTTAACGCAATGCTTGCGCTTGCCGAGTCGGCAGGAAAGCCGGTGTCGATACACTCAAGGAAGGCGCTTGACGACGTGCTGGACATCCTGCCGTCGTACAAGCTAAAGGGCGTCCTCTTGCACTGGTTTGCAGGCAGCAAAAAGCAGCTGGCAAGGTCGATGGACATGGGGCTGTACGTGTCGTACGGGCCGGCGCTAGTGTATTCAGACGACAAGAAGGTGCTCTTGAAAAATACTGACAGGGAAAGGTTCTTGGTAGAGACGGACGGCCCGGTCAGGTATTCCAGATGCTTTGAGAGCCTTCCTGCCATTTCCAGCTCGTTTCTGGTAAGCGTTGTCGCTTCTTCTGCCAGGGTGCTCGGCATTTCTTACGAGGACGCAGTCAACCTGCTTGAACGGAACTCGAAATCCTACCTTGGCAGGGCATAATGTTTTAATCAAATGTAGCTCCTATAGATACAAATGTCTTCAAGCGAATTTATCAGGTGCAAGATTTGCGGAAAAGACTTTGACACCACCGATTCCCTGAAAGAGCACCAGGCCGCAGAAAAGGAAGAACAGGAACTGCGCAGCAAGGGCTTTTCAGATGGCTAGCTGAAAAATTACTTCTCTCCCCGCTTTAGCTTGCCAACAGTGGCCCCGTAAACGCGCGCTCCTTTCCTCTTGCCATACCTCTGCTCAAACCCCTTCTTGACTTTTCCCTTTGCGCCTCTTTTGTAGATGTGCTTTCGGCTCTTGGCCATGTTTGCCGCAGATTGCTCAAAATGGCTTTTATGAGTTACACTCCAGCAGAGAAGCAATTTTCAGAATAGTTGACGGTGCATTGTACACAAATCATATTCTCAAATTTTTAAATTGTTTAGAGCAGAAGATCAAGAAATGGCCAGTAATACTGCGTCCCTTGACAGCATATGCACGTGCAAAACGTGCAACCACAGTCTGGCAAGGGATTGTATGGGCGCCGGCTGTAGCTGCTGCAAAGGAAGCAGTCATTCGATGGTCATGGATGGAATAGAGGGTTTTGCCCCTGATAGACCAGTGAAAAGCGAGGTGGATTAAAATCCCAGACAGCTCTGGCGCAGAGAGACCTGTTCAAATTCCCATCGGCTCGATATCGCTCTCCGGCGACTTGTACATCCCACCTAGCCTGCGAGGGATTGTGTTGTTTGCCCATGGAAGTGGAAGCGGCAGCCGCAGCCCAAGAAACAGGCATGTTGCCAAAGTGTTGCAGCAAGCCGGTCTTGGCACATTGCTTTTTGATCTTCTCACTAAAGAAGAAGGCGTTATAGACGATCAAACCCGGAGCCTCAGGTTTGACATCGGATTGCTTGCCAATAGGCTGGTTGGGGCAACGGACTGGCTGCTGCAAAGTTTTGATGCTTCTGATGGCGATGACCTTCCAAGCATTGGATATTTTGGAGCCAGCACAGGAGCTGCGGCTGCATTGGTGGCTGCGGCAAAAAAGGCAGGCGATGTCAAGGCAGTAGTTTCGCGGGGCGGCCGTCCCGATCTGGCTGGCGAGTACCTGGATCAGGTTCGAGCGCCTACACTTCTCCTAGTCGGAGGAAACGACGAGCAGGTCATAGGACTGAACCAAAAAGCATACGACAAACTGGCACTGCTCAAAAACGACGAGAAAAAGCTGACAATCATTCCCGGAGCGACCCACCTGTTTGAGGAGCCGGGCAAGCTAGAGCAGGTAGCAGAGCTTGCAGGCGGGTGGTTTTCGTGCTTTCTCAGGCACCAAAGATTGACTGAAGGTGAAAAGGTTGACTCACAGGCTTGAAAATTCCAAAGACCTTGACCCGCTTTTGGAGCATATCGGCGACTCCAGGTACGTCTTGCTAGGAGAAGCGTCGCACGGCACGTCTGAATTCTATACGTGGCGCGCAGAAATCACGAAGCGCCTTATCGCTGAAAAAGGGTTTTCCTTTATGGCAGTAGAAGGAGACTGGCCTGATTGCTACACGGTCAACCGCTACATAAAAGGCAAGACAGATTCCAAGTCTGCATACGAAGTTTTGCATGCTTTTGGCAGGTGGCCTACTTGGATGTGGGCCAACAAGGAAGTAGTCGAGTTAGTTGAATGGCTCAAAACACACAATGAGAAACAAAAAGGCGACAAAGTCGGATTCTATGGATTGGACGTCTATAGCCTGTGGGAATCGCTTGACGCAGTCATGCGCTACTTGCAAAAGAACTACCCCGATGCTCTGAGGAACGCGATAAAAGCGTACAGGTGCTTTGAGCCTTATGCAAGAGATGTTGAGGAATACGCAAGAGCAACCGCGTTCATTCCAAAATCATGCGAAGACGAGGTTGCCGACATGCTGGTGGAGCTGAGGAAAAAAGTAAAAGAATTTTCGGGAGAGGATGGCGGAAGGGAAGCTTACTTTAATGCCGAGCAAAATGCAGTAGTGGCGAAAAACGCCGAATTGTACTACAGGACAATGATGAAAGGCGGAGCCGCGTCTTGGAA
>JAJPDY010000117.1 GCA_023252395.1 Nitrososphaera sp.
AAAAGGTGCGGGGGGTGGGATTTGAACCCACGAACCCCTAAGGGATGAGGTATCCCAGTCATCAGACTGTAACATCTGAGCATCGCGTCATAGAGAATATGATCTCACGCCGTTGACCGGGCTTGGCAACCCCCGCCCACACGGTCGTTTTGCTATCTAGCGAATATAATATCGTTTTGTGCCGCTATTCGATGTTGATCGACACGCCGCTGTCGCTCTTGCCCTTCCTCTTGAACGACACTTCCAGGATACCGTTTTTGTAAGTCGACTTGGCAGTCTTTGGGTCAATTGCCTCTGGCAGCTCGATCTTTTTGTGGTAGCGCGGCTGGCCGGTGATCGACTCTATCGTCAGCGAGTTTTCGTCTGCCGACAGGCGCAGGTCTTCCTTGTTGACGCCCGGCACTTCGGCTACTATTCGAAGCTCATTTTCTCCCTTGATCACGTCTACTAAGGGCTCGCGCTCTTCCTTGACTGAAAGGCCGCCTCCAAGCAGGTTTGGAAACGCGTCAATGTTGCCAAACTTGCGCACGACAGGCTTGCCGTCCGGCCCTATCTTGACAGAATAGCCGTACACTATCGGACCCATTTCGCGGACGATAGAGCCGTCGTCCATCTTGCGCTCTTTAACCAGATTCTTTGGGACCTGCTGCTCGACGTTCTTGAAAGCCTCCTGCATCATCTTTTCCATTTCTTTCATCATTTCGTCGACGTCAGGGAACCACGAGCCAAAGCGCTTTCTCCTTGTGCCAAACCATTCGTCAAAGGGTGAGGACATGCAGGAGAAATGGTCATAAATTCTATTTTAAAGTATTTGTTTAGCCCTCGTCGAGCTCCCTGTCAAGCTCTTTGAGGAGTGACTTTTGCCGGTCATTTAGCTTGCCCGGCACCCTGACGTTTATCTTTACCAGCTGGTCGCCCCTTCCAGATCTGCCGTAGCGCGGCAGCCCCTTGCCCTTTATCCTCAGGATGGTGTCTGCCCGCGTGCCTTGCTGGATCTTTAGTTTTTCCGAGCCTTCAAGCGTAGGGATGTGGAGTTCTGTCCCAAGCGCAAGGTCGGTGAACTTGACGTCAAGGTTGGATAGCAGGTGCCCGTCCTCCAGCCTTTCAAACCGGGTGTCTGGCTTGACGTGGAGCCGGACTACAAGGTCGCCGGGTATGCCTTGCTCTGAAACTTCGCCTTCGCCGCTGAGCTGGAGCGCCATGCCGTCTTCGACTCCCGGCGGGATTTCAAGTTTTAATTTTTTTGTCTGCCGTGCCCTGCCTGTCCCCCTGCAGTTATTGCACGGCCTTTCGATTATCTGCCCCCTGCCTTGGCACGTCTTGCAGGGCTCCATCGTGACAAACGTTGAAAACCTGTTCTGGCTGTAGACCCGCCTTGTCTGGCCCTGCCCGCCGCACACTGTGCACCTGCGCGCCTTTGTGCCCGGCGCGGCTCCGGTTCCGCCGCAGTTGTCGCACCTGCCAAGGCGCGGGACTTCAACTTCTTCCTTTCTGCCCTTCAAGACATCTTCAAGCGCGAGCTCCATGTCGTA
Source organism: Nitrososphaera sp. (assembly GCA_023252395.1). Classification (GTDB taxonomy): domain Archaea; phylum Thermoproteota; class Nitrososphaeria; order Nitrososphaerales; family Nitrososphaeraceae; genus Nitrososphaera. The sequence goes on from JAJPDY010000117.1 coordinate 1,533, forward strand.
GACAATGTCGCGGCCCTTGCGCCGGCCGCCGAAGCCAAACAAATCCTCGCCAAAGCCAAAGCCTCCGCGCCGGCCGCCAAACATCTGCTCAAATATGTCGCGAAAGCCGCCAAAGCCCATGTCGCGGAATATCTCCTCAAAGTTGGCTTCAGATCCCCTGAACGCTTCGTCCGCGCCGACGTGGCCGTAGGTGTCGTAGCGCTTGCGCTTTTCTTCGTCAGAGAGCACGGCATAAGCTTCGGATATCGCCTTGAATTTTTCTTCTGCGCTCGGGTCTTTGTTTCTGTCTGGGTGAAACTGCAGTGCCAGCTTGCGGTAGGCGCCCTTGATCTCCTCTGTGCTTGCGCCCTTTTGCACTCCAAGGACTTCATAATAGTCCCGCTTGCTGCTCACTGCTTTTCACCCTGTATGCTTGTCAATTTTGTCACGGTGAAGGGTTTGGTCCTGCGGCGCTGCCTGACGATTCGCCGCCTGTAAAGCCACTGCTGCCGCCAGCTTCTGGACCGGAAGCTCCGCCGGTGGTAGATGCAGTGGCGCCGGCGCTCTGGTACGCCTGCGTGCTAATTTCTCCCAAGATATTCTTTAGCTCCTGCATCTTGGTCTTGATGCCTTCAAAATTGTTGCTTGAAATGGCTTCGCGGAGCTCCTGAGTCGCCTTGTTGACCCTGTCTGCCTGCTCGGGCTTTATCTTGTCCTTCAGGTCCTGCTTCACCAGCTTGTCCGACGCGTAAATGAGGTTGTCCGCCTCGTTTCTGACCTCGGCCTCTTCCTTTTTCTTCTTGTCTGCTTCGGCAAACTGCTCCGAGTCCTTCTTTAGCTTTTCAATTTCTTCCTTTGACAGCTTGTTGTTTGCGGTGATTGTTATCTTGGCTTCCTTCTGGGTCGCAATGTCCCTTGCGGCGACGTTTATTATGCCGTTTGCGTCGATGTCAAACGTCACTTCAATCTGAGGCACGCCCCTTGGGGCCGGCGGGATTCCTGACAGGTTGAACATGCCAAGCGACACGCAATCTGTTGCCATCGGGCGCTCGCCCTGCACCACGTGGATGGTTACTGCAGTCTGGTAGTCTGCGGCTGTCGTGAACACCTTGCTCTTTTTTGTCGGTATCGTGGTGTTGCGCTCTATCAGCGGCTCTTTTAGCCCGCCGAGCACTTCAACTCCCATCGTAAGTGGCGTGACGTCTACGAGCAAAATGTCTGTCGACACGTCGCCAGCAATGATTGCCCCTTGCACCGCGGCGCCCATAGCCACTGCCTCCATCGGGTCAATTCCGCGCTCGGGCTCTTTGTTCATGACTGATGCGACAAACTGCCTGACCATCGGCATCCTTGTCGGGCCGCCGATCAAGATTATTTTATCGACATCGGCAGGCGTCATCTTGGCGTCTTGCATCGCCTGCTGCATCGGGTGCCTGCATCGGTCTATTATCGGCTTGAGCAGCTCTTCGAGCTTTGCCCTTGTCAGCGAGAGTATCAGGTTCTTTGGGCCCGACTGCGGGTCATAGGCCAGAAACGGCAGGTTGATTTCTGTCGTGACCACGTTTGACAGCTCTATCTTGGCCTTCTCTGCGGCTTCTCTGATCCTCATCATGGCCGCCTTGTCGCCCCTCACGTCAAGGCCGGACTGTTTGCGGAACTCCTGCACGACAAATTCGACAAGCGTGTTGTCCATGTCTGTGCCGCCTAGCTGGGTGTCGCCTGAAGTTGACTTTACTTGGAACACTCCGCCGCCCATCTCCATTATAGTGACGTCGAGCGTGCCTCCGCCAAGGTCAAAGACCATGATCTTTAGGTCCTTGTTTGCCTTGTCAAGTCCGTAGGCAAGTGAGGCGGCTGTCGGCTCGTTGATTATCCTTACTACTTGAAGTCCTGCAATTTCGCCTGCGTCCTTTGTTGCTTGGCGCTGGTTATCGTTGAAATACGCCGGAACGGTAATGACTGCCCTGTCGACAGGTTCGCCAAGGAACGCCTCAGCGTCCCTCTTTATCTTTTGCAAAATGAAAGACGAGACCTGCTGCGGCGTGTACTCTTTGCCATACACCTTGAACTTGAAATCAGTCCCCATCTTGCGCTTTGCTGCAATTACCGTGCCTTCCGGGTTTGAAATCATCTGGCGCCTTGCCGGCTCGCCAACGATGAGCTGGCCTTCCCTTGTGAAAGCGACCACCGATGGGAACGCCTTGCCGCCAATAGATGTGCCTTCCGCTGCCTGAATTATCGCGGGCTTGCCGCCTATCATAGATGCGGCTGCCGAGTTGCTTGTTCCAAGATCAATGCCTATTATTTTTCCCATTATTCTCAGTCTCCTTGACTATTGCTCGGTTCTTTAGTATCTGAAACGCTATTTTTAACTATCTTCTTTGAAATCTCGACCAGAGACGGCCTGAGCACCTTGCCATTTAGGATATAGCCCTTCCTTATCTCGCTTGTAACGGTGTTGTCTGCCACGTCGTCTCGTGCAGAGTAGGCTATGGCGTCATGCACGTTTGGGTCAAAGGGCGTCCCGACTGTCTCGATTTCCCTCACGCCTTCAGAAGCGAGGAGCGAGTCGATGTTCTTTAGTATGCCTTCGAGCCCCTCAATGACTACCGGCTCGGATTTGCTCTGCTTTGCCACAGAGAGCGCCCGGAGGTAGTCGTCCCGTATGTTGAGAAACTTGAGCAATAATTCTGCCTTGATTACCTCTGCCTTTGAGGCGGCCTGCCTGTCCATCTGCTTGCGGTAGTTGTCAAAATCGGCCATGAGGTACTTTAGCTTGTTGAGGCTGCCCTCAGACGACTCTTTTGCCTTGCGAAGCTCCTCTCTCACGGATTGCAGCTCGTTTTTCAGTGCCTCAATGTCTTCCTCAACCGGCTTATCCTCTTCCTGCTCTGCCACGACCTTTCCATCTTCCTCAACCAAAGCAGATCACCTCTCAAAAAAGGGGCGCCAATGTAATAATTACATATCGCTTAG
>JAJPDY010000118.1 GCA_023252395.1 Nitrososphaera sp.
CATGCCAACTATGAGGTAGTAGCCAGACGGCCGATTCTTGGATAGACTGCGCGGTATGTGGCAACAGGTACGGATCGTTTTTGTCGTCATGCCCGACGTGCGGCAGCCAGAGCAGCTTAAGTTCGCCGGCTCCAAGAAAAAGCGCGGCCGGCAAGATTGCAGTCGCTGCAGCAGTCGTGATTGCAGTGGTTGTAGTCGCTCTGGTGGCCCCGACCCTGATCAATATCGCGCTACACCAGCAAGGCAACCCGGTGATAACCATTCTGCAGCCGCAGAGCCAAAAGCCGAAATTTGTAGCGCGCGAAGAATTGGTGCAGCACGCGCTTGACACGATAAACAAAGACAGGGCTGATTTCGGCCTGTCCCCTGTAAAGCTCAGCTCAAACGATGCCGCGCAGTTCCACGCGGAGGACGTTTTCAAGACAAAGCAGATATCCCACTGGACTACCGAGGGGGAAAAGCCGTACATGACGTACACCAATTATGGCGGCGAAGGAAGCGTGCAGCAAAACGTAGCTATTGCCGGCTTTACTTCAGAGCAGTACAAGGAATGCCAGACCAACATCTTACTTGATTGCGAAAAAATAGACCCGCTATCCACTATTGACGAACTAGAGTATGAAATGATGTACAAGGACAGCGAGTGCTGCAGCGACGGTCACAAGGACAACATCCTGAACACTCATCATACGCACGTGAGCATTGGCATAGTTTATGATCAATATTATCTCGTACTTGTCCAGAATTTTGAGAACGACTACGGGCTAAAAGTGGCAGTCAACGGCGGCCAGGTGAAGGTTTCCGGCACGCTTTTGGCCGGCACACTTGACCATATCGCGATCTATTACGACGAAATGCCCACGCCGCAGGTGTATGAGCAGAACAAGCGCCGGCTATCGTATTCTGCCGGCGAGCTTGTGGCAACGGTAGTCAAGCCGCTGCCGCCTGGATATTATTACGAGCCGCCTGAGGGGTACAGCATTGTCGAAGCCAACAGGTGGACGCCGGAAGGCAATTCAGTTAACGTGGTCTTTAACCTTGCATCAGCGGTACAAGATGACGGAGTCTATACGCTGTTTGCGACAGTCAAGGATGGAGAAGAAATGTTTGAAGTAACGTCGTACTCTATTTTTGTGGATTCAGAGAACAGCAAGGAGGGGTAGGCATTATCATGCGACGCCGCCTTTGGCCATATCATGCCTCGACGCGCACATATTGCTCGCCTACACGTTTCATCCATGCTGAAACTTGCGCAATACGCAAGTAAAGAATACTTGCCAAAAGCACTATTTAAGGCCGCTGATAGTATTTTCCATGCCAAATGTTAATTCATTTATACTATGTTGACGTACATAGAACATTCTGCTATGATAAAATCCGCTGAGAATAAGAAGGAAAAAAGAGCAAGACCTTTCTGCCAAGCAACGGGCTGCTTTGACCATGCGGACTATTATGTTGTAATCAAGGAAACCGAAGAGGCTAATTATTACGAGATGAACAAAGACGGAAACTATGAGAAGACAGAAAAGTCATTTGACGAAGGCCACGAATTTGACGGTTTTAAGCTGATTCTCTACTTTTGCCGCAGGCACGAAAACGACTTCAAGTATCTCATCAGGGGCAGCGAGCTCAGAGTTGCGAAAAAGTGCGCTCTTGGCGTCCTAGAGCTTCGACAGGATCAATAGCCTGCCAGCTGTCAAGCAGGTAAAACAATATCGAGTAGTTGCCAGTGTTAAAGCCGCTGCCAAATGGCTGATACGTTGAAACCACTGGTAGGCCATTCTTGCTTGCTGCAAATTCCATCAACCTATTTACCTCGTAACTTTTGAGCCTTGGCACGCCGCCACTTGCCTTCACCTGGATAAACCACTTGACGTTTTTGCAAGTAGCGGTAATGTCCGCCGGCCCCCGGCTACCTTTAGAGAGGCGCACATCATCCCACCCCATTGATTTTAGGTATAGAGCAACGACATATTCGGCTTCGCGGCCAAACTTGCTCCACGAATATTTGCTGCCCAAGGGAGCAGCCTATGTGGGGCGATTCCTTATAGCTGTTTCCACACAATTGTTTTGCAGCTTATAGATAAATATACATAGGTACATATTTGACTCAGGCATCGTAATGCCTGTCGCTCATGTCTGCTTACTCCACTCTCAAAGTAGGACGCTGGGATCTGACAAGTCTTGTCAAGGACCCGTCAGGCAACGAATTCAGCCGCTTTTTGGATTCTATTGAAAGCCAGATAAAAGATTTTGAAGCAAACCGTCAGCGGCTCAGGCCGGACATCCCATCTTCCGAATTTGAGCAAATGATCCACACGCTTGAAAACATTTCTGAAAAAATAAGCGTCGCAAGCGGCTACGCTCATTTAGACTACTACTCTGACACTTCCTCAAACGAGGCATCTGCCCTTGTCACAAAAATGGAAAAGATGTCGGCAGACGCGGGCAACAGGGTGCTCTTTTTTGACCTCTGGTTCAAGAAGGGGCTTGACGACGAGAATGCAAATCGGCTGATAGAAGCGATGCCGCAGGTCTACCGCGAATACCTGCGCCACAAGCGCCTTGTTGCAAAATATTCGTTGAGCGAGCCTGAGGAAAGGATAATCAACACCCTTGAAGTCACTGGCACCCGGGCACTTGTCAAGATCTATGACAAGATGAGCAGCAGTTTTGAATTTGAAATGAAGCTTCGCAAAGGCAAAAAGACAATCGTCAAGAAATTTGACAACAGGGAAAAGCTCGTAACGCTTGTCAGGAGCCCGGATTTCAGGGAAAGAGAAGCTGCCTACAAGGCGCTCTTTGAGGTGTACAAAAAGAACAGCGGGATACTGGGCGAGATTTACCAGAACGTCGTCATGCAGTGGCGCGACGAAGCAATTTCGATGCGCGGCTACAAATCGCCCATCTCTGTGCGAAACATCGCAAATGACCTTGATGACAAAACTGTTGAAACACTGTTGCAAGTATGCAGAAAGAATTCGTCAGTGTTTCAGGACTATTTCAGGGAAAAAGCCAAGATGCTTGGCATGAAAAAGCTCAGGCGCTACGACGTTTACGCGCCGCTATCGACAAAGGCGTCTGACAGCAAGAACTTTACTTTTGGCAAGGCGGTGTCAACCGTGCTTGACACTTTTGGCAATTTTGACCCAGAGTTTCAGAGGCTTGCAGAGCGCGTCTTTTCAGAGCGCCATGTAGATTCCCAGATAAGAAAAGCAAAGCGCGGCGGCGCATTTTGCTACACGGTTGCGCCCAAGATAACGCCCTATGTGCTTTTGAATTTTGACGGCAAGAGCAGAGACGTGTCCACGCTTGCACATGAATTCGGGCACGCAATACACAGCATGCTTGCGTCTGACATGCCGATAATGGTCTCGCACGCGCCTCTGCCGCTTGCAGAGACTGCGTCAGTGTTTGCAGAGATGCTGTTCAATGAGAGGCTGGCAGAAAAGATGTCTCCAAAGGAGCGCCGGCTCTTGCTTGCAGAGCAGATTGACGACATGTATGCGACAATAATGCGGCAGGCATATTTCACGCTCTTTGAAGTTGACGCTCACAGAGCGATAGGCGAGCAAAACGCCACGATTGATGTTGTAGCCAAGATGTATATGGACAACCTAAAGGAGCAGTTTGGAACTTCTGTAGCAATAGCTCCAGAGTTTGAATGGGAGTGGATATACATCCCGCACTTTTACCATACGCCATTTTACACGTACGCGTACTCGTTTGGCAACCTGCTTGTGCTTTCATTGTATCAACAATACAAGCGCGAAGGCAAGTCGTTTGTGCCAAAGTACCTCAAGATACTGTCCGCAGGAGGATCAAGAAAGCCAGAAGATCTCCTAATGGAGGCTGGGATCGACATCTCAAAGCCAGAGTTTTGGCAGCAAGGTTTTGATTATGTGCAGGGAATGATACAGCAGCTGAAATCGCTTGCGCCGAAATGACGACTGGATACTAGCTGCGAGTATCGCCGGCTCAATGTCTGCCGGCGTATTACTGCCTTCTGCAGGATTGTTGGTAGAGCCGTACCTGCTGGTTTGGCTAGGCGCTCTGCTCTTTTTGAATTTGATCAGGCTCAACGCGTCTGACCTTGTGCTGACGTTTACGAAGCCCAAACAGCTTGCCGTGTTGTCAGTAATCAAGCTAGTTGCCCTGCCGCTTGCAATGTATGCAATAGCCTATTTTGTCTATAGGCCATTTGCCCTGCCTGTCCTCCTGCTGTCAGGCATCTCAACCGGCCTTGGCGCGCCATTTGTAGTCAACCTGATTGGCGGACGCCTTCCGCTGGTAGTTGGGATGATAATCGCAACTTCGCTTGCAGTGCCTTTCATCCTGCCCTCGATGGTCTACGCCCTTGTCGGCTCGCAGTTTAACATACCGGTGCTGCAAATGATGGTTCTGCTTGTTGCCGCGCTCTTTACGCCCCTTGCCGCCGGCTGGTTCACGAAGAGGTATTTCCCGGCGGCATCAAAGTTTG
>JAJPDY010000119.1 GCA_023252395.1 Nitrososphaera sp.
GGGTTTTCCTTTGACACTGCTCTTCCGCTGCCGATAAGCTCGGGCGGCTCTATCGCGATAAAGTCAGGCTCAAAGGCAGATATCTCCATGACTTCACGCGGATCCCTTGCGCACACTATAGATGTCATGCCAAGCTTGCGCATCCGCTCAACCAAAGATGCTATAGACTTTATCTCTACCCGATGCTCGCTGTGGTTTATCAGTGACCCGGAAGCGCCATACGACTTTGCAATTTCCGGCACGAAAAAGCCGGTGGTCGAGCCTGTTTTTGAGTCGTCGACGTGCTGGCATATTACAGGGACTTTGACGCTTTTAGCCACGATAGCAAGAGATGGCTGCGGCGGCGCAATTACTATTTCTACTTTGAGCTTTTGCGCCACCCTCTCGGCGGCCTTTGCCAGCTTGACAGCGTTGCCTGCCGACACCTCTTCATAGTTCTTGAAATTAATTATGAATGGCCGCTTCAACGCTTGTTGCCAGCTTTGGGTTTGGCTGCAGCCTGCGCTTTCTTGCTCTTGCCGTTCATTATGTCTTCAAGGTCGCGGAACTTGCTTTCAAGCTTGCTCATGCGCGCTTCGTAGCCCTTGTTGTATTCCAGCTCGTCTGGCACAAGAGTCGCCGGATGGATAAAGCCTTGGTTGCGCATTATCATTGCACGCTCGGCAGCCTGCATGCGCTGGAGGTCCCAGTCGGCGGTCCCAAAGCCATCATGCGGCCCAGTCAGCTTGCCGTTATGCATGCTAAAGAGCAGGCACGAGACGACAGGGATGGAGTAGTTCAGAGATGCCGCAGAATTTAGTTTGACTGGCATCAGGGGCATATGGTGGCTGCCCCGGGTGTTGCCCGCAACGTAGTGTGGCTCGTTGAACGCGCTGCCGGCTTCCTCGGTTGCCGGAAAGTTCTTTTGCGTCCTGACGATTGCAATCGGGTCGTCCTTGCCAACGTAGGTGCCGGCAATGTTGTGCAGCCTGTCGGTTGACGCTGACACTATATGGTCGCTTCCGTCGCTTGACACCACCGAGTGCACGACGAACCTGCCCGGATACATCAGAGCCGCTTCAAGCTCGGCCTTGTCCTGCCACATCTTCAACTCGGCGACCTTGCCTGACATGACGTCCATTATCCTGAAAATGACTCCTTCTGCCAGCCGCTCGTTTATCAGCAGGCCGGTATTGCTCCGGGCGTCGACGAACATGCGCCAGAGCGGGAAGTTGAACGCGCCCGGCTCTGTCTTGTCTGCTGCAAATATGCAAAATACTTCGCTTGGGCGCTCGTCCATTTCAATCTCTGCAACCCCGGGGCCCATGCCCTTTACGTTGCCAGAGAACGAGTCCTTTAGCAGGTCCTGACCGGCGCCATACAGACCCTGCTCCTTTGCAAGCTTTGTTCCTTCGGTAAACGCGTCCCACGCCAGCTTGTGTATCTTTTCGTTGTCAACTCCCTGCGTGTGGGTCATGATGATGTGGATGTCGTCACCCGTGTATCCAATGTAATAATCGATAAGCAGCCCCTTTGCGCTCTTTGCAACAAAATTCCTGACAGTCTCGACAAGTTCGTCGCTTGGGCGCGTGTGGCCCCCGATTCCTCCGATATCAGCCTTGATAGCACTTACTGTAACTCGCATACCGAGACAAGCTCATGACCTACGGCTTAAAACTTTTCCGATAACTTGTTACTTTGGACTGCCTCGTGAACATGCAGGCTTGACGGTTCTACATGCATTGAGATGCGGCATAAAGCTGGAGAAACACAGGCGAAATACAAATAAAGCCCATGGAGCGCTCTTGCTCTATGAGCGCTAGCAAAAAGCCACACATGAACTTGGTGGTTACAGGTCACGTCGATAATGGTAAATCAACTACAGTAGGTCATTTGTTGGTTGATCTGGGTGCCATTGACCAGAGAACCATTGACGCATATGCCAAAGAATCAGAAGCGACAGGGAAGGGCGATACTTTCAAGTACGCGTGGGTCCTCGACAGCATCAAGGACGAGCGCGAAAGAGGTATCACTATCGATCTCGCTTTTCAAAAATTTGAAACACCAAAGTACTTTTTCACACTGATCGATGCTCCGGGCCACAGGGACTTTATCAAGAACATGATCACGGGCGCGTCAGAAGCTGACGCATCCATCCTGGTCATTTCCGTAAAGCCTGGTGAAACAGAAGCATCCATCGAGCCAGGAGGACAGGGAAGGGAGCACGCATTCCTTGCAAGGACACTTGGCGTAAACCAGATAATCGTTGCATTAAACAAGATGGACGACGTAAAATACCAAGAAGCACGCTACAAGGAAGTCAAAGAAAACGTGGAAAAGATGCTGAAAATGGTAGGCTACAACACTGCCAAGATCAACTTTATCCCGATATCCGGCTGGAAGGGCGACAACTTGGTCAAGAAATCAGAGAACATGCCATGGTACAATGGCCCGACACTTGCAGCAGCGCTAGACCTGTTTGACCCGCCAGAAAAACCAATTGGCAAGCCATTGAGAATCCCTGTGCAGGACGTATACTCTATCACTGGTGTCGGAACCGTGCCGGTAGGCAGGGTCGAGACAGGCAAGATGAGGCCAGGAGAGAAAGTGATTGTCATGCCGTCAGGCGCACCAGGCGAAATCAAGTCAATTGAGACTCACCACACCCAGATGGAGTCTGCCGAGGCAGGCGACAACGTCGGCTTTAACCTGAGAGGTGTCGACAAGAAGCAGATAAAGCGCGGCGACATGATCGGCCCAGCAGACAACCCGCCGGCAGTTGCAAAGGAATTTGAAGCACGCCTCATAGTCATCCACCACCCGACAGCGCTCGCACCAGGCTATACTCCAGTACTGCACGCCCACACAGCTCAGGTAGCGGCAACAATTTCCGCGTTTATCTCAAAGATTGACCCAAGGACCGGCGCGACTGTTGAAGAGAACCCCAAGTTCCTGAAAACAGGCGATGCAGCAATTGTCAGGATAAAGCCAGTAAGGCCACTCCCAATTGAGACTTTTAAGGACTTTCCAGAAATCGGAAGGTTTGCACTCAGAGACATGGGAACCACAATCGGCGCAGGCGTTGTGCTGAGCATCACAGAAAAGTACGACCCGAACAAAAAGTAAGTGAATTAGATGCCACAAGCAGCAAGAATAAAGCTCACGAGCACAAACCTTGCAACGCTGGAAGGCGTTTGCACCGAGATAAAGGGAATTGGGGAAAAGACAGGAATAAAGCTTCGAGGTCCCCACCCTCTCCCGACCAAAAAACTCAAGGTGGTAACAAGAAAGTCACCGTGCGGCCAGGGAACCAACACCTATGACAAGTACGAGATGAGAATTCATCGAAGAGTCATAGATGTCGGTGCAGACGACAGGGCAATCAGGCAACTGATGCGCCTGAAAATTCCTGACGACGTGTACATCGAAGTCTCCTTGACGCAATAATCACAATTTTTTATACGAACCTTTCGGAACCCTGATGCGCCGCGAGGCTTCAGGGTGCAAAATTTTTGCCATTATTTCAAGCCCAGTTACAGTTCGTGGCCCCGGCTTGCTGAAATACGCGTTGGCGTCGACTACATAGACTTTGCCACTCTTGACAGCTCGAAGCGACTTCCACTTTTCATTTGCTGCAAGCGGTGGCAGCTCCTCCAACGTGCGCTTGACGCCAAAGCCACAAGGCATAAGCAGGATAATGTCCGGGTCGAACTGGACAACTTCATCGATTTCCATCCTGCGCGACGGCTCGCCGGCAGAGCTGATGCCGTTTATCCCGCCAGCGTATTCTACCATCTGCGGTACCCAGTGGCCGGCGGTAAAGAGAGGGTCGAGCCACTCGATGCAGAGCACTTTTGGCCGGCTCTTTACCTTCATGCCCCTTACCGCGTCGATCCGCTTTTGCAATAAAGCCACAAGCTTGCGGCCTTGCTTGACTTTGCCGATTCTTTCAGCCACGTCCATCACGCTGACAAGGATGTCATCCAGGTCGTGCGGGTCGAGCACCAAGACATCGGGTCGGCCGCCGAGGACGTTGACCGCCCGACTGATCTCCTTTGTAAAGGGCGAGCAGACCTCGCAAAGCCCCTGAGCCACAATAAGGTCAGGATTGGCTCTCTTTAGCGTTTCATCGTCGACGATATAGATGTCCCTGCCAGAGCGCATCAGCTCGACTATCTTGCTGTCGATTTCGCGCCCTGTCATGCTGCCGGGGTCGAAGGATGGGCGTATCACGCGTGGCTTTTTTCTTGCCGCCGGCGGGAACTTGCATTCGTGAGTCACGCCCACTATCTGACTTGCAGCCCCAAGCTGGTACAGCGTTTCGGTGGCGCTTGGGAGAAACGAGACTATTCTCATTGCAGGCTGTAGAAAAAGTTGCATTGCTTAAAAACCTGCCTTCTGCAGAATTGTTATGCAAGATTTTTCTGTCAAACCTAACCGTCAACCAAAACCATTTTATGGCTTGAAATATTGTTTATAAATAATG